>JANXRI010000181.1 GCA_025353085.1 Betaproteobacteria bacterium | reverse complement strand
GCCGCTTTTCAGGGCGAGCAGCGCAGGGAATCCCCGTTAGGGGACGTCTCGCTGGGGCCGCCTTCTCTTTGGTTACTTGTCTCTTGGCGGGACAAGAGAAAGTGACCAGCCCCGGGTCTGCCACCCGGAGATTGAGATGATTGAAACCAGCCCCCGAGTCTGACACCGAAAAGACCGCACCCACATCTGCCACTTGGATGACCGATCAAACCTCAGTCCAACTCTGCGATTGACTGAAGCAAAAAAGGAAAACTCTACTTTGGTCTGGTACTCCTGTCGTCCCCCTTGTCCCCCAAGGGGATTCGCCTCGCGGCAAGGGGGAGGAGCGTAAACAGAAATAGTAGGGCGCAATAACCTGCGGGCATTGCGCCGGACCAAATTACTCGCTGTCGCGAATGAGTCAAAAACATTTCTAAACCGTTGCCTTCTTGAGCCGCAGCGCGTTGCCAATCACCGACACGGAACTCAGGCTCATCGCCGCACTCGCAATCATCGGACTCAGCAAAATTCCGAAGAACGGATACAGCACGCCCATCGCGACCGGCACGCCGAGGAAGTTGTAGACGAAAGCGAAGAATAGGTTCTGGCGAATGTTCTTCATCGTGCTCTGACTCAAGAGCCGCGCTTTGGCGATGCCACGCAAATCGCCTTTCACGAGGACCACCCGCGCGCTATTCATCGCCACGTCGGTGCCGGTGCCCATCGCGATGCCGACATTCGCCGCAGCCAGCGCCGGCGCATCGTTGACGCCATCGCCGGCCATCGCAACGATCCGACCCTGCTGTTGCAGCGCTATTACTTCTTTATATTTATCCTCCGGCATGACTTCGGCCTTGACCTCTTCGAGCCCCAGTTGTTTGGCCACGGCTGCTGCCGTCGTGGCATTGTCGCCGGTGAGCACGACGATGCGCAGACCCGATGCGCGCAGTTGGCTGATTGCCTCCAACGTGGTGGCTTTGATCGGATCGGCAACGCTGATGAGGCCGGCCAACCGGTTATCGATACCAACATACATAACGGTCTGGCCGAGTTCACGCAGGCGCTGCGCTTCAACCTCGACGGGCGCGGCATCGATGCCCGCTTCCTGCATCAGCCGCCGATTGCCGAGCAAGGTCAGTTTGCCACCGATGTGGCCGCGCACGCCTTTGCCGGTCACCGACTCGAACTGCTCGGCCGGTGGCAGCGCGGATTTTTGCTCCTGCGCATAATTCACGATGGCTTGCGCCAGGGGATGCTCGCTCAATCTCTCCAGCGCGGCGGCATGCGCGAGTACATCGGCGTCAGTGAAACCGGCCGCCGCAATCACTGACTGCACTTTGGGCGCACCCTCGGTGAGCGTGCCGGTCTTGTCGATTACCAGCGTGTCGACTTTCTCCATGAGTTCGAGCGCTTCGGCATCCTTGATCAGCACGCCTTCTCCCGCTCCGCGACCGATCCCCACCATGATTGAAATCGGCGTAGCCAATCCCAGCGCGCAGGGACAGGCGATGATGAGAACGGATACTGCGACGACCAGCGCATTGGCCAGCGCCGGCGCCGGGCCGATCAGGGCCCACACCGCGAAGGCAAGCACCGCGGACGCGATGACGCCGGGAACGAACCAGCCGGACACTTTATCCGCCAGCTTTTGAATCGGCGCGCGCGAGCGGCTCGCTTCATTCACCATGTGCACGATCTGGGAAAGCAAAGTATCAGCGCCGACTTTTTCCGCGCGCAACAGGAACGAGCCGAGCTGGTTGACGGTACCCGCTGTCACCTTGCTGCCCGTTTGCTTTGCGGCCGGGATTGGCTCGCCGGTGATCATCGACTCATCGATATTCGACCTGCCCTCGGTGACTTCACCATCCACCGGCACTTTCGTCCCGGGTTTCACGCGCAGAATATCGCCGACGTGAACGTCGGCGAGCGGCACCTCTTCTTCATTGCCGCCGGAGGTCACGCGGATAGCGGTGTTCGGCGCGAGCGCGAGCAGTGATTTGATTGCGCTGTTGGTCTGCGAGCGCGCGCGCAGTTCGAGTACCTGGCCCATTAGCACGAGAGCGACTATGACCGCGGCTGCCTCGAAGTACAACGGAACCATGCCGTCCATCTTGAATGCTTCCGGCAACAGCGCGGGAAACAGCAGGCCGGCGAGGCTGAACAAATAGGCGGCCGCCGTGCCTATTCCGATCAGGCTGAACATATTGAGATTCCAAGTTTTAAAAGATGCCCAGGCGCGCACGAAGAAGGGCCAACCGCCCCACAGCACGACCGGTGTCGCCAGTGCGGCCTGCATCCAGTTGAAAGCATCGGGGCTCAGCATGTGATGCAGATTGAGCCCCGGTACAAATTCGCTCATGGTGATCACGAGCAGCGGCAGCGTCAGCACGACGCTGATCCAGAAACGCCGCGTCATGTCCTGCAGTTCAGAGGTGTCTTCAGTTGCGGTAGCTAACAGCGGTTCGAGCGCCATGCCGCACTTCGGGCAGTTGCCCGGACCCGCCTGGCGTATCTCCGGATGCATAGGGCAGGTGTAAACCGCCCCTTGCGGCGGCGTCGATGCAGAGTGATGCGAGTGCCCCATCGCCGCCGCCGCAGACGGCGCGCCCAGATAGGTGGCCGGGTTGGCCTCAAATTTCTTCTTGCATCCGTCGGAGCAAAAGTAATACTTGATTCCAGCGAATTCACTGACGCGTTTGGCGGTCTGCTCGTCGACCTGCATGCCACATACGGGATCTTTTGCCATCGTCTTGCCTCGATTCATTTTTTAAATTGCATTGTCATTGTTTACAGTCGAACAAATATTATCCGCTCACCGCCGGCGCCCGGACGACACCAAGCCGCGATGGCGGCGCCATGTTTCTACGGAGGTCAGGCATAGCGCAAGCCACGCTGCGCCTGCTGCCACTGCGGCCATCACATCGCTCAGGTAGTGCGCGCCCAGATACATCCGGCTAAGCGCGACCAGTAAAATCAGCAAAATCGCCAGGCTTATAATAAAAAATCGCCAGCGCCACGAGGCGATTCTCAATACGAGCCAGACCGCCATAAAACCATAAATTATCGTTGCCATCATCGTGTGCCCGCTGGGAAAACCGGCGTCAGTGAGCGCCATTAGCGGATCCGCCCACCCCGGTCTTGCTCTGCCGAACAAATTTTTCAACAGGCTGTTGAGGAGTATGCCCCCGGCAACGGCTAACACCAGCGCCAACAGCCAGGACCACAGCCGCTTCCATACCAAAACGCAGCCCATGAGCGCGGATAAAATGACAACGGTAGTGGTCGACGCAAGCGCCGACGCGAACTGCATGCCCGTTGTAAAACGAGGATTTGCACGGGAACGAAACCATTCCGAGATGAATGCATCGACCACGATAAGCGGGTCGCGCGTGATCAGGTCCTCGGATATACCGCCGAACACCCACGCTGCCCCGACCAGGACTACGATGCCAATTGTGAGGTGCAGACCAAAGACGCCCGTTGTCGATAGCCGCGCACGTACGAACGAATACTGCCCGGAAAAACGGCGTTGCAAGAACTGCTTGATCTCTATGGCGTTCACGTTTCGAGTTCAAAACTTAGGCCATGAGGATGGATGCCATCAAGTAGCCCACTCAGACCACCGGTGTGCCGTGTACTGTCTTGCCGGCGCGCGGACGCCGAAACTTGTAGACCTCGTACCAGAGTATGCCCACGACGCCGGCAGCGGCCGCGGCCGCAAGATAACCAGCCGGAAGCGGGGCGAAGCGGAACATGTCGGCGACCGGCGGGACATAAATCGAAATCGCGAGCGCCACCAGCGTGCCCCCCGTTACCCACCACAGCGCGGGGTTCGGGGATCGCAGCATGTCGAGAATCACGCGATCGCGGGAGCGGGTTGCGTGGATCATCGCGAGATTGCCGAATACGATCGCGGCAAAGCCGAACGAGCGCACCTCTCCGCTGGCGAGACCCTGTTCCACCACCCACCAGAACGCAAGACAAATGGACACCAGCACCGACGTGCCGAGCAACAGGCTGACACCGAGCATTCGCAGGCTGAACAGCGGCTCCTGCGAATCGCGCGGCGGGCGCAGCATCACGCCATCCTCGGTTTTCTCCGCCTCGAACACGATCGAGCATGCGGGGTCGATCACGAACTCGAGGAACACGATGTGCACCGGGTACAGAAACACCGGCCAGCCGAAGACGAGCGGCACGAATGCCATGCCGGCAATTGGCACGTGCACCGCGAGGAGATAGCGCATGGCATTGCGGATGTTTTCGTAAATACGCCTGCCGAGACGCACGGCGACGACGATCGACTGAAAGTCATCCTCCAGCAGCACCAGCGCCGATGCCTCGCGCGCAACGTCGGTACCGCGCCGGCCCATCGCCACGCCGATATGCGCGGCCTTCAGGGCCGGCGCGTCATTCACGCCGTCGCCGGTCATCGCCACGATCTCGCCGTCGGCCTTATAAGCAGTAATGAGCTTCAGCTTCTGCTCGGGCCGGATACGCGCGAAAACATCGATGCTGCGCACCGCACGCGCGAGCGCAGCGTCATCCATCGCTGCAATTTGCTCTCCGGTCAGCGCGCCGCCTTCTGTCGCGATGCCCGCCTGGCGCGCGATCGCGAGCGCCGTGCCCGGATGGTCTCCCGTGATCATGACCACGCGTATGCCGGCGCGGCGGCACTGCGCGATGGCTTCCGGCACGCCTGCGCGCAATGGATCGGCAAGTGCGACGAATCCGCGCCAGGCGAACCGGTAATCGCGCGGATCTTCCGGCAGGTCCGTGCTGTCCCACGACGCTTCAGCGATCGCCAGCAGCCGCAGGCCGTTTCCGCTCGCGCTTTCGATCTCATTCATGGCGATCCGGGCGCTCTCCGGATTCAGACGGCACAACGCGAGAACCGTTTCCGGCGCGCCTTTGATGGCGACGCGCCGTTCGCCCGCTGGCCCGCGCCACGCGTGACACACGGCGAGAAATTCGGGCGTGAACGGGTAGTCGTGCTCGAGTGTCCAGGTTCGGCGCAGCATCTCCGCAGACCCCGGGGCCGCGGAGACGATCGCCCGCTCCATCGGATCAAACGGATCGAGCTCGCAGGCGAGCGCCGCGGTTTCGAGCACGCGTGCCGCGTCGCCGGCGGCGACAAATGTGTGCGCCACTGCCATGCGGTTTTCGGTGAGCGTGCCGGTTTTGTCCACGCATAGCACTGTGGCGGCGCCGAGCGCCTCGATCGCGGGCATCCGGCGGGTGAGCACGCCATGCCGCCCGATGCGCCACGCGCCGAGCGCGAGAAACACGGTGAGTACGACCGGGAACTCCTCCGGCAGGATCGCCATGGCGAGCGTGATGCCGGCGAGGATTCCCGCCAGCCAGTCGCCGCGCGTCACAATATAGTACGCGGCAAGCAGCAGGCACAGCGCCAGCGCGAACAGGGCGACGACCTTGACGATGCGCGCGATCTCGCGCTGCAGCCGCGTTTTGTCGGTGTCGAGCGAAACGAGCGACTGGCCGATGCGCCCGAATTCGGTACGGGGTCCCGTGGCGGTCACTTCGGCACGACCCTGTCCCTTCACGACCAGCGTACCCGAGTAAACCGGCATTTCCGGCCGCTTCTCCACTGGCATCGACTCCCCGGTAAGCAGGGACTCATCGAGTATCAGGTCGTTCGCCGCGACGATGCGCGCATCGGCGGGCACGCGGTCGCCTTCAGCCAGCATCATCAGATCTCCGCGCACGACTTCGGCGCCCGCCACCCGCAGCGACGCGCCGTCACGAATCACCAATGCGCGCGGGCTCGACAGATCGCGCAACGCTTCGATTGCACGTTCGGATTTGCGCTCCTGCGCGACGGTGATTGCCATGACCACCAGGATCGACGCCGAAAGAACCAGTGCTTCGCGGACGTCGCCCAGCAAAAGATAAACAACGGCACCCGCAACGAGCAGCAGAAACATCGGCTCGCGCACAACCTCGAACGCAATGGCAGCGGTGCCGCGACGGCCCGTGTTCGGCAGCGCATTAGGCCCATCAGCGGCAAGGCGGCTTTTTGCCTCAGTGTTGCTGAGGCCTTGATGAGATGGTGCGGTCACTTATTTCTCACGAGAATCCATCGACAGATGATGCACGCGCAGCGCGCGCCCGTTGTAGCTTAACGTCGCGATCGTGGACCATTGCCGCTTGATGGCGCGAAGGAACAAATTCCTGCTCTCGTACTGAAGTCAAAGCATTTCCGTAAATACCGGAGCAAAACCTCCTCCGCGGGTGCGGAAGTTTGTGGTCTGTCCCTGATACAAGCGCGCCGCGACGAGCTTCACCACCCCGGCGTAGGCATAGTTGCGAATATCGGCTTTGAGCGCCGTCGCGGTTGATGTATCTGCAACGTAACGCTCGCTGGGTGCGACAAGCGATTGCGCAACGTATGTAGTCTTTGTCATTTCTTCCCACACGCGCTTAGTGAGCTTGCCGCCGCGGTAGGCGGCCTTGCTGCCATAGCCGGCGGCGGGTTTGAAGAAAAGCTCACGCCGCCTTTCCCACAATTCATCTCTGTTCCCGGCCGTCACGATCTGCGTGCGAGGAATCGCGGCGAGCAGCGTGGAAATCGTGTCATCGGCGACACCCGTGGTGCGCAAGAATGTCTCGTTGCAGAATAATGTGAGGTTGCGCTTATCCGCATAAAGCGCATGCGCGTGAGGATGAGGGCTCACGACAACTTCGCGGGCGAGATACGCGAGCTTGAGTGCCGCCTGAGCAGGCTGCTCGAGTGCGAAATCCGTCAGCCGGTTGTAAACGAAATCAATAGGCCCGTTTCGATTGCGCAATCGCCCGTCTTCCCGCACGAGCTCGCGCGGATCGCAAATCGTCGCTTCGATACCGTGACGGCTGAATAGTTGCCTGTACATAAGGAACTCGGGGTACAGATACTGCTGCTCCGGCGCCTCGTCGACTATCGCCACTGACTTAAGCGCAACGTCCCTGCCCTGCAGGCGCCATTCCGTCATGAAGACCTCGAACAGCGCTGCCTCGATGGCGGCGGCCTCCATTGGCGCCATCGCGAACCCGGCCGCATCTGCGCAACAAGACCGGTGCGCGCGTGCTTGAACTGCGTTGAGGAGCGCGCCGCCCGGATTAGTATTGACCTCTATAAGTTGCGGCCCGGTGACGGACAAGTGAAAGTCGTATCCCAAAAGACCGCCGGGCGAACCCGGCGCAAAGCCCGCGATAGCGGGGGCCCACGCCAGCGCCGCGCCACGGAAATGCGGCGTCGCGACGACTGCTTCCACCGCGCTAATGACACCCGCCATACGTTCGACGTGCCCGCGTGAGACGAACATTGGCACCGATGCGAAGAGATGCGGATGGGTTTCGACCAGTGCAGGGGACAGGCCGCGCTCACCCAGTTCAGTTGCTAGCCCGCGCTTCAATGCTGCCTCGTCGAGACTGAGGCAGTAGCATGTGCGATTCAGTTCCTCAATTGACTCCGCCGATTGGCAACTATTTCCGCATCCCTTCGGTGGGAGATTTGAGTTCAACTCCGACATTGCACCGACGCCTGAGCCAACAAGATATGCAGGAGTAAAAACACCGTTATGCAGCTTTCTTGGCGGCGAGCCGAGTAATTCTTTCCCGGATTTCAAAAATTGCCATACCCGCCAGCATGGCAATCGTAAATATGAGCGGCTTACTACCGCCTGTTGCGAGTGACGCGAGAGCAGGACCGGGACAATACCCGGCCAGACCCCAGCCAGCACCGAACGCCAGTGCGCCAAGAACCAGTCGGCGATCAATGTGTCGCATAGTTGTCAACCTTATCGGACCACCGAGAATTGCTTGTTTACGCGTCGCGGCAAACCGAAATGCAAACAGGCCGACCAGAATCGCGCCGCCCATGACAAACGCCAGTGACGGATCCCACTTGCCGGCGAGGTCAAGAAAGCCGATCACCTTCGACGGATCGGTCATGCCCGAAATGATCAAGCCGAGACCGAAGATCAAGCCGGTGAGTAATGCCATCAACAATTGCACGATGCTCTCCTTAGACTATCAAATGACGAACGATGAATACCGTGACAAAGCCGGCCAGCATGAATGCGGCAGTAGCGGCCACGGAACGGGGTGAGAGCTGTGAGAGGCCGCATACACCATGCCCACTGGTGCAGCCTGAGCCATAGCGGGTGCCGAGACCGACCAGCAGACCCGCAACGACCAGCGTGGCGATATCGGCATCGACGTGCACCAAGGGCAAACCCGCGGCAAGTCCATAAACGAGAGGCGCGCCGGCCAAACCCGCTACAAACGCAATCCGCCACCCGATATCGCCGGCAATGGGCCGCAGTAGTCCGCCCACGATGCCGCTGATACCGGCAATCCTTCCGTTGAATAGCAGGAACATCGCTGTCGCGACGCCGATCAACAGTCCACCTGCCAGCGATGACCATGGGGTGAAGTGTTCCAAGTCAATCATCATTTTCTCCTGTTAAAGGGAGCGCAGAATTTCTGGTGATGTATCACGGCCGACGCTTCTTTGCTCGAAATGCCGAAAAAGACCCGCTTGCTGTCACGTCGCGTAGCCACCGGTATTACTCAACGCGGATGCCAGTACTGAAAATGCGCCGTGGCGGTTTTACTGTCACCGGGGCGCCGCACATTAACCACGATATCGTAAGGCCCCTGATCGGACATCGCAAAATAATTGCCATAGCTCACGGCGCCGCCGAACGACATCGCTTCGAGTTTCTGGTTTTGGGTTGCCATGCCGACCTTGGTGACACTGCCCGTGATGACGGCATCGGCAATCCGCGCGCGGGTCTTCGCATCAAAGACAGCGACGAGCAGATGATGCACGCCCTTGCCGCGCGGCACTCCGCCATGCATGGTTTGTTCCTCATGCTCGCGTGGATGGCCGCGCAGGATCTCGGCGGGAATGAAGCCGAAGAAAATCTCCAGGCCGTCGAAGCGTATTGGCTGTTCGGGATTGAGATCTGCGGCGCGCGCCGCACCAAACGTGAACGCGAGCACGAAGAGCGCGACCATCAGTTGCCCGGCGGCGATTGCGAAACCCGTGCGACGACTAGCCTGCGACACTGCGATTCCATGTGTAGTGTTCATATATTCCTGTCCAGACGAGACCAAAAGAAAATCCCCATAGCAGTTCCTCCAAAGGCAGGCCGTAAATGAGAACGCCGCTCAACGCCTTAAGATTCCAGACCTGCTCGATGTAACCCGGCGCCGACCATTTAAGCCCCGCCAGGAAAACCGTGTAAATCGCGAGAAACAGCGCGCCACCCATCAGCGTGTTTGGCAGGAGATCGGGCCGGCAAGCGACAGCCGCAATTGCTCCCAGCACCATTGCCGCCAAGCCGGCGTAGATCGGGTTCCACGGCAGGAAGTAAAACGCCGCGAACAGGATAAACGGACTGGCGAGAGCGAGATTGTGCAAACGGTGACGGGCGCGATGCCGTTCCTGCGCTGGCACGGGAGCAAGCTGGCGGCGAGTGATGGCGTTGTATGTTACGGCCGCTATGCCGCCGACTGCGAAGCTGAAAATAATGCTCTCAATATCGAACCCGGTGCGCGCAGCGAGTTCGAAGAGGCTCGGCGGGTTCCAGTACTCGGGCACGAACATCGCCTGGGTCAGTCCGACCGGCGCCATAACAACGCTTGCCCACCACATGGCTTTGCGGTTTGGAGGGAAGGCCCAATAGAGCACGATCCAAGGCAACAGGAACGCGCTCGACCAGATCAGCCAGACGTAGTGGTAGGCCATATTGAATGCTGATTTATGCGTGGTCTGATTTCGCCGTTGTATTGGAGGAACTCGGTTTCTTCATACTCGTTCTCCCTACATTTTTCCGTCGAACAATTTCGCGTGATACCGCTATTTCATATCGTTATTTACTGCGAAAAAAATTGTATAGCGGGGCAAATACAAGACCGAAATAGATGCCATATAGAAATGTCTCCACCAGGCCGAGCAGGAAGCTTGGTAATGTGATCCACGCGAAACCCGGCAGCAGCTTCAGCCACGTTTCGTACATGCGCTGGTCGAAGACAAGATCGTAGCCGACGCAAAATACATAAGTAACTGCCAGAAACGACCCCATCGCGAGCCCAACATCACGCCAATAGAGCTTACCCATGATGCTGTCCTCCCGGTTGCGGCTCTTCGCGCGACGCGCCACTCGCATATTTCTCAGGCTCGCCTTCGAATTTGTCGCGACAGGTAATGGAACAGAAATAATAGGTCTTACCGGCATAGGTGCTGGCGGCAGTGGATTTTTGCCGGTCGACCGCCATTCCGCACACCGGGTCTTTGGTCTCCTTGTCGGTCGCGCCTCCGCCGGCATCATGTCCGCCATGACGGCCGTGTCCGCCCATCATGTGTGCCCCGCAGCCGAAGCGCATCATGAGGAAGAACAATCCGCCCCAGATCAGAATTGACAACATTGGCTTCAGACTTTCGGTATCCATAATTCACCTTTCATTAATTGAGGTTTGCGAGTCTGGTGCGTTGGGCCCGGAGAATTAAAACCGCTGCGGCCGGGATGAATATCCATTGCAACAAGGGTGCCAGACCCACGCCGAAAACCAGCGGCATGCTTGAGGAGTAACCCCAATAACCCGCCTGATACACATTGCGCCACTCGCTGTAGCCTGTGTATGCCACGCCGAGCAACGTGACAATAGCCACGCCGCGCCAGGGATCGGCGAGCGGCCAATCTGAATCGCGAAGCACCGAGGATGCAATCGCAAAGGTGATCGCGGCAATCATGGCATCACCCGCTGTGCAATGCGCAACGACATAGACGATCTGGGCCATGGATTGCGCCGTCGGAATCGTATAAAGCGGCAACTGTATGACCTCCCAACCCAGATTCAGGACAAGCGACAGCGCAGCCCATCGGACGACCGCTCTTAGAATGCGCCAATAGTGCGGGTGGCTTCCTATCCCTGCCCTACCAAACCGGTCGAAGGTCATGCCGGCACCCAATGACGATCGCGAGTATGAAAGTGCAAATAGACGACCCCGCTCAATACAGCTGCAAAGAAGCACCATACTGAGATGAACGGTGATGTAGATAAAGAAATTGATGCGCCTACGCGATCAGCGCCCGTAAGCCGTACCGCGGGCCGATGCATGCGCCACAATTGATTTGGCGTGAAACCCGATTGACTACTTGTTTGTGCGGTCATGCTGTCAACAGGCGCGCGGACGAATTGCGGTGCACAAGCAAATACGGCAACCCAAGGCTTAGCAGAAAGCCCAGAGCAGTGAGACCCGCAGTGATAACGAAAGAGGCCCCTGGCAGAAAGGCGGCATTGAACAGGATCCCGCCTGCCGCAGATCCCACAGTGACGCCCAGGCTGGCGGCTGCCGTCTGCTTACCAAGCTCCCAACCCTGCGCGCTCCCGGCTTTCGCCGAAATCCAATAGGTCAGGATAGGCGAGAGGATGCCGGCACTGGCGGCGATCGCACCGATCACGACCAGCATCAACGTAAAATCAGATGCCCGCGGTACGAGGAACAATCCGGCCGCAAGTACGGCAAGCGCGGGCGCGATGAACCAGCGGGTTGCGTCCGGCTTAAACCAAAAAAATACGATCGCCTGCATCACAAACATGACCAGGCTGCATTCGGTAAACATCAGCGCGATCTGATACGGGCTCAAGCCGAGTTCCTGCTTGCCGCGCAGTGCAAGCCCGACTTCAAACACGCCGACGCCAGCGGAGACGATAAAAGTGAGAATGAGCAGTTTAGGCACGAGCCATGCTGTGTTCTCAACCGCCGCGCCCGTCGTCCCCTTTAACCGGTCGTGTCCGTCGCCACTCGGCACGGCAACCGCGACAACGGAGGCTACGAGAAAGGCGAGCAATGCGGTCGCCGCAAGCGGAATCGCGACCGATCCGGCCGGCATGGAGAGGGTTAAGAAATTTGTTGCAAAGCGCGTAATGAACACACCCAGCATTGGTCCGAGCAGGAAACCGGCGATGCCGGCCATGCTGACGTATGCAAGCCGGCGTGCGCGCTCCTGCTCGGTTGTAGTGAAGTTGCCGATCGCAGCCGCCGCCACGGGCGTCACTGCTGCGGCGAACAGGCCGCTCAAGAAGCGCTCGGCGTAAATCGCGGCGAGACTCTCGACGAACGCGAAGACGAGCATTGTTACGCCGAAGCCAAGGAGCCCAAGCAGCAGCACGCCACGCGCGCCATGTCGATCAGACAACCGGCCCCACATGGGAGCGAACAGAAAAAGCGAAAGGGTATACACAGCGGTCAGTAGTCCCGTATGGCGGGAAACTCGTGCAACATCCACCTCGACTCCCAACAGCCGCTCGATCAGGTAGGGCAGCAGCGGAAGCACCACGCCAAAACCGACCGACACCGTGAAGACGGCGAGCATGAGCGCGGCCATAGTGGCATGAAAACTGCGAGCGTTCATGACGCTGCACCGACAGCAATCGCCGCCGCCGCATCGGTGGCCATGCGACGAGTGCACCAGGCCGCGTAGGCCCGACCAAAAAGCAGCGCGAGCCAGTGGCCAAAGCCGCGTGGCGGAAGCCCGTAGTCGATGAACACTACCAGGCGCGAGCGATTTCCGTGTGGAGAAATAGTAAAGCCCATGCGATAAGCGCCGATCACCAGCAATCGCGGCTCGCCGCGGGTCTCCCAGGTCTTGCGCAATGGAGGAACTCGTTCCGTGACGACTTCTTCGACCATAAGATCCACCCCGAGCACGCGTCCAGTAATACGCATCACCGATCCTACGGTCTGTCCCTTCAGTGCGTCCGTCTCGACTCGCATGGTGGCGCCGGCCATCATCAACGAGCGCTTCTCCATATGGGCGGCTAACCGGCGGTGGTCGTCAAGATGTGCAAAGAGGCTGTGCGCGTCGATGGCGACATCGACATGGCTGCGGTGATGAAGCGGGTAGCGACCACCGGTCATGTCCGCTCCTTTCGTGGGCGATCAAGCATGTGCCTTAACCGGTTCTGTGGCTGCCGCTACGGCAGGTGCCGCACTTAGCTTCGGCGTGGTCTTCACGTCGGGTATCGCTGTCTTGCCCGGCTGACGGATGCCCGCGAGTCTGGTGCGCTTCAGCAACAGCGCATTGATCGCCACGATGAGAGTACTGCCTGACATCGACAGTGCAGCGATCTCCGGACTCAGTACGAACGGGTACAACACACCCGCAGCGAGCGGGAACGCGAGCGTGTTGTAGCCCACCGCCCAATAGAGATTCTGGTGCATCTTGCGCAACGTTGCGCGCGACAGCTCGATCGCGCCGACAATGTCATACGGATCGCTCTTCATCAGCACGACATCGGCGCTTTCCATCGCGACATCGGTGCCGGCGCCAATGGCAAACCCCACGTCAGCCTGGGTCAATGCCGGCGCGTCGTTGACGCCATCGCCCACCATCCCGACTTTCTTCCCGGTGGCCTGCAGTTCCTTCACCTTCGCGGCCTTCTGCGCCGGCAGCACGTCGGCCAATACGCTGTCGATGCCAATATCCGCGGCGATGCGCTTGGCGGTGGCCGCGTTGTCACCGGTCAGCATCACCACTTCGAGGCCGCGTTCGCGCAGCTTTGCCACCGCTGCCCTGGAGGTTGGCCTGATCGCATCGGCGATGGCGATGAGTCCAATCACGCGCGCGGCCTGCGACACATGGACCACGGTGCGGCCGTCGCCCTGCAGACGGGTAGCTGCGGCCTCCAGGGAACTGAGCGCGAGCTTTTGCGTATCCATCAGTAACCGGTTGCCGAGGAATACCGTTCCGCCAGCGGTCTCGGCGCGCGCGCCCATGCCGTCGAGACTTTCGAAGCCGCTTGGTGCTACGACGGTAAGGTTCGCTGACCGGCGCAGGATTGCCTGCGCCAGCGGATGTTGGGAGCCCTGTTCCACGGCGGCGGCGGCGGTCAGCACCACGTTTTCAGTGACCCCGTCTGCCGTCACGATTTCCACGACCTCGGGCTGGCCGACGGTAAGCGTGCCGGTCTTGTCGAAGACGATGACGTTGAGCTTGGTGGCGTCTTCGAGCGCCGAGGCGTTCTTGAACAGAATGCCGTTCATTGCGCCCAGGCCGGTACTCACCATGACCGCCATCGGCGTCGCGAGTCCCAATGCATCCGGGCAGGCGATCACGAAGACCGTGATGGTCATGGTCACCGCGAACAGCAGCGGCTCGCCGATCCACCAGAACCACACCGCAAAGGTTGCGAGACCGATGACGATTGCGACAATCACCAGCCATTGCGCGGCCTTGTCGGCCAGGAGTTGCGCCGGCGCTTTCGAGTTCTGCGCCTCCTGCACCAGTTTTACGATCTGCGCCAGCGCTGAGTCGGCCCCGACCTTCGTCGCCTTGTAGCGAAAACTGCCGCTCTTGTTGATCGTCGCGCCGATCACCGTGGCGCCTGGCCCCTTTTGCACCGGCATCGACTCGCCGGTGAGCATGGACTCGTCGACCAGTGATTCGCCGGTCTCCACCGTGCCGTCGACCGGAATTTTGCCGCCCGGGCGCATCACGACAATCTCGCCCGCCAACACCTCCGCGGTGGGAACTTCAGTCTCGGCGCCGTTGCGAATAACCGCAGCCTTCGCCGGAGTGAGATTCATCAGCGCCTGGATGGCGGACGAGGCGCCCGCGCGAGCGCGCATTTCCAGCCAGTGCCCAAGCAGAATGAAAACCAGCAGGACGGCGACGGCTTCGAAGAACTGGCCGGCTTCCTTGAAGAAAAACGTAGTGACGACACTGAAGAGATACCCGGTACCCACGCTCAACACGATCAGCGCCGCCATGCCCAGGACGCCCTTCCTGAGCGCGCGCCAGGCGGAGACGAAGAATGGCCAACTCGGATAGAGCACCGCGGCGCTGGCGAAAAAAAACAACCACAGATTTAGCTCAAGCCCGAACGGCGGTGCCGGCGGCTCAAACATACCTCCCATCGGTGCGTAAACAAAGATCGGCACGGTGAAGATAAGACAGATCCAGAAACGGTTGCGCATATCGCGAACCATGGCCAACAGGTCCTCGCCATCGTGACCCATTTCATGCGCCATATCCGCTGACATGGCGGGCTGCGCGCCGTGTGCCGAAGTGGCGGCCGGCGCGGCTTCCGGCGTTGGTTCTACAGCATGCTTGTGTGCTGGCTTGATTTCGCTCACGTGAGCGGGTTCGTCCGCGGATTTCTGCCCGCGTTGATAAGCGATTACCTTGATATCGGCGCCTTCGAGCAGGGTTTCGTCATAGCGCACCGTGGCGTTTTTTGTAGCGTAATTGACCGTCGCGCTTTCGACACCCGGCACCTCACCGATTCGCTTTTCCACTTCGTCCACGCTCAATACAGAAAGCATATCGCGCATTTCAATAACGCTCGTTTTCATCGCGCTTCCTTGTCACTTGGCAAGCTGGCAGTTTTCGAGATTTGCGGTATCGTATTCAAATACTATCTGCCGATCGGCGCGGATCAGCCGCTTATCCTTGCCGCTGTAGTGAAGCCGGCCGAGCAGATCCTTGATGATATTGAGCCGCGCCAGACGCGTGTCATTGGCGCGCACCAGAGTCCACGGCGCTATGGGGTTATGCGAGCGCGCCAGCATCTCGTTGCGCGCGAGGCTGTAGGCTTTCCAGTGCTTGATCGCCTCATCGTCGATCGGGCTTACTTTCCATTGTTTGAGCGGATCCGATTTCCGGTCCGCAAGGCGTTTCTTCTGCTCGCCTTTGCTGATGTCGAGATAGTATTTGAGGAGTTTCACGCCCGAGCGGACGAGCATGTTCTCGAAGTTTGAAACCGAGCCCATGAATTCCTCGTGCTCAGCCTCGGTGCAGAAGCCCATCACCCGTTCGACTCCGGCGCGGTTATACCAACTGCGGTTAAAGAGCACGAGTTCCTGAGCCGCCGGCAAGTAAGGAACATAACGCTGGAAATACCACGAAGTGCGGTCACGGTCCGAGGGTTTGCCGAGGGCAACAACGCGGGTTTCGCGCGGACTCAGATGCTGCACAATGCGTTTGATCGTGCCATCCTTGCCGGACGCGTCCCGGCCCTCCAGGATAATCAGGATCTTGTCATTGCATTCGATGAAGTGCCGCTGCAGCTTGACGAGTTCGACCTGAAGTTTGCGCAGGCTGTCCTTGTAGGTCCTTTTCGGGATGGCGAGCGCGTGGCCGGTGTTTTGCAGTTCTTTGCCATTTTTATTCATGCGATATCACTCTTGGGTATTGCATGGCCCGAATTAGCTGCAGCAGCCGCCTTTGCCTTGAGGTTTCTTTGCGGCGATATGCCCATCCACGCCGTAGCCCGCGTCTGTCACGGCCGATTTCAGTTGATCGGGCGAGGTCAACCGCTCGTCGAACCGCACTGTGGCCTCGCCGGCCGAGAGCGATACTTTTATGTCACCAACTCCATTAATCGCCTTCAGCGCGTGAGTGACATTGCTGATGCAGCCGCCGCAGGTCATGCCCGGTACTCAGATGTTGAGTTTGCATGGTGGTATTCCTTTTCAGTGGGTTGAATAAAAATTCCGCGGTAACACGCTGTTATGTTCTCGTATCGTCGCCGGCGAAAGATGCAGTCATCCGACGCATAGCGTTGCGACGCGATGACAAAACCATGAAGCACTACGACGGGTTTCCATGAAGCATCTTGTGTTTGCCGGATTGCCTCCTGAGCAACTCTCAACGCTGGAGGCAAACCGCAGGCGTTTCCTTTGTGAAATCTTCGCTATCGTCATAATGCTCTCCTGCCTGGATGTTATTGACCCATTCGAAGTGGCCAGGTCATGCGCCAAAGCGCATTTGTTTTCGAGTTAGCACCAACCTCGTTATAGAAACTGCGCAAGTCGCTTGAGTTACAACACCACCGGTTTGTCCGACAATTCATTCTGACCAGCGGCTGAAGCGGGATAATGTTTCTTAAGATGTTGCGTCACCGCCTGAATGCCGTTGACCACGCCGCTTTTGTATTTTCCGTGCTTAAAGGCAGCTTCCATCCCGTGGCAAATTTCTTTCCAGCCCCCGGAACCCACCTTCGCGTGAATCCTGCGATCGGCGACAATTTCAACGTCCCGGTCGGCGAACAATAGATAAATCAGCACGCCATTGTTGTGTTCGGTATCCCACACCCGCAATTGCGAAAAAACGTCGATGGCGCGCTCTCTTGCGGACTGCCCCTTGGAGAGCGGCGTGCTATGCAATCCGCCTTCTACCGCGAAACGGATTTGGCCGACGTGTGCGGCCTCGCTGGCTTTGATCGCCTGCTCAATCGCATTCAGGGTTTCAAGGGGGAAAGCGCGGTTAACCTGCCAGTGGGTCAGCAGGAGGTGCCTCGTTATGCGTGTAATGTTCATCATTAGAATCGCCCCGACGCGCCGCCACCGCCAAAGCCCCCACCCATTCCTCCAAAACCCCCGCGCATTCCGCCAAAGCCACCGGTGCCGAATCCTCCATGATGGCCGCCGACGCCGCGCCCGCCCATACCGCCGCTGAGCAATGTGAACAAGAGCGCGAGGACGCCTGCGCCCAATGCAATGGATACCGCACCGGCAAATAACTAGGCGATAACACCTACGGCCCCGCCAGTTACGAGCGCGCCGGGAAATCTGCCCAGCGCGGAGCGCAGCAGCCCGCCGATCACGAGCGCCAAAATGAAAATGATCGGCACGTACTGTTGAGTATCTGCCATGTTGCCGGCGGGTCTCCCACTCGGTGCTGGCAATGGCTCGCCGTCAATCACGCGGATAATCTGGTCGATTCCAGCTGTAATGCCGCCATAGAAATCTCCCTGCTTGAGGGGTGGCGTAATAATCTCGCTGATGATGCGCTTGCTGGTGGCATCATTGAGTGCCCCTTCCAATCCGTACCCGACCTCGATGCGCAGTGCGCGGTCGGTCTTGGCGATAAGCAGGATTGCACCGTCATCTATTTTCTTGCGACCTAATTTCCATTGCTCGGCAACGCGCAAGGAATATTGCTCGATCGTTTCCGGAGCGGTGGTCGGAACAATCAGAACCGCGAGCTGACTGCCTTTTCTTGCTTCAAACGCTTGCAGGGTCTGCTCCAGGGCGGCCTTCTGCTCTGCACTCAGCGTAGCGGTCTGGTCGGTCACGCGTCCGGTCAAGGGCGGGACCGCGATTTGTGCTCCCGCTATGCAGGACCAGCAAAGCGTCATCGCCAGCAATGACGCCCTTGCCGTGTTCATCGCCATCACTTGGCGGCTCCCTTAGCCTCGCCTTGCGGTTGGGCCGGTGCCGGTGCGAACTCTACTTTGGGTGGTTTAGCAGTTTCCGTTTCGTTTTCAACCGAGAAATTGGGCTTTGCTTTGTATCCGAACGCCATCGCCGTCAGGTTGGAGGGGAAAGACCGCACCGTCACGTTGTATTCCTGAACTGATTTGATGTAGCGGTCGCGCGCCAGCGCAATGCGGTTTTCAGTGCCCTCCAGTTGTGCCTGCAGCTCACGGAAGTTGGCGTCGGACTTTAGCTGCGGATAGTTCTCTGACACGACCAGCAGCTTGGAGAGAGCGCCTGATAAATCTTTCTGGGCGGCCTGGAACCTGGCAAACGCGTCAGGGTTGTTAAGGAGTTCCGGGGTCGCCTGGATGCTGCCAACTTTTGCGCGAGCGTTGGTGACACCCAGCAACACGTCCTTTTCCTGTGCGGCGAAACCCTTGACGGTATTCACCAGGTTGGGCACGAGATCCGCACGGCGCTGGTACTGGTTGACAACCTCGGACCAGCCCGCCTTTATTTGTTCATCGTTGGTCTGTAACGTGTTGTAGCCGCAGCCGGGAAGGCTTAACGCCACCATCGCTGCCAGGACTGCGCATAATTTACGCATTTTATTTCTCCAGAAATTGACCGGTTTAAAAAGATCGTTACTTGTTCATGATGTTGCGTCCCTCACCGTTACTCTTGGCGGATGTTCAGCTCGTTGCTTTCTCACTTGCGGCCGAAGACAAGCGCGGAAAGAACGCCGGGGTCTTGCTCGCATACCGAACGTATTCATCACCAAACTCCGCCATCGAATCGCGTTCCTCCCGGCGAGCAAGATGCAGGTACATGAACACCAGCATAGGGAACATCACGAGCGTAACGAGCGTCGGCCACTGAAACAGGAAACCCGTCATGATCAAAATGAAGCCCCCGTACTGAGGATGCCGCACGCGTGCGTAAGGTCCGGTTGTCGCAAGCTTGTGATGGCGCTGGGCCGCATATAGCACCTTCCATGCCGAAGCGAGGCGCCAGAAGCCCCAGACGATCAAAATGTTGCTGATGATATGGAAAGGTCCGAAGTGTGGATTCGCGTCCCAGCCAAACATCGATTCCAGCAAATGGCCGGCATCGTGCGACATCCAGTCGATGCCGGGAAACCGCGACGATAGCCAGCCCGAGAACAAATAAATCGTCAGCGGAAAGCCATACATTTCCGTAAAGAGAGCAACCAGAAAAGCCGAGAACGCGCCGAAGGAACGCCAGTCACGCGACGATTGAGGTTTGGCAAAGCTGAACACGAAAATGATGAACACCAGAGAATTGATGATCACCAGCGACCACAATCCATAGCCGGGCTCAGTGGTGTGATCCATGCGCTTTCTCGTTTGTAGTTTCGTTTGAAGCTTCCACAGTCCCATGACCGCCATGGCCATGCCCGCCATGCATGAACACGTGCATCAACGGACACGCAAGTAACAAAAGCCATATCCCATAAGATGAGAACCACCCCGACAGGTGGGCCCTGTGCTCGGTAATCAGAAAAAACGCAGCGATCATCAGGAAGATGACCAAGGCAATGTTAGCCTTGGACTTCATCGCCCCGATGCCACCAGTCGATTCATGCTCGTGTCCCATACCAACTCCTTAAGGTTGTCAGCCGTAACGATGCAGCGAGTTCGCTGTAGTTCAGCGGTAAACGACCACCGGTATCTTCGTATGCGTCAGCACTTGCTGCGTGACGCTGCCCATGAGCAGCCTGGAAAGACCACGGCGGCCGTGCGAGGCCATAAAAATGACATCGCACTTTTGTTTTTTTGCAGTATTGATGATGCCCTCGTAGGCAGTGAGAGCGTTCGTCACTACCGAAGCGAACCGGACGCCCGCCACCCTGGCCATCTTGCCGATCGCGTCGACGTGCTTTTGTCCTGCTTCACGCAGCCGCTTATCGGCTCTGTCGATTACCGTTTGATCGAACGCATAGCCTTCGACGTAGAGGGGATCCAGCGATTCGACCGCGCGATAAGCGGTGATTTTGGCGCCAAGCGCCTTTGCGAGCGCGACACCGGCCTTGGCGGCCTTGTTGGAGACCGCGGAACCGTCGGTGGAAATCAGAATGTGCTTAAACATGGGTTCTCCTCTCAAAAAGATTGGTGCTGCAACACGGCCTCGGGATGACGGAACGCTACCAAGACGATCCAGGCTGCATGTTTTCTCTCTACACGTGGTGCTGCGTCCGACTCCGGCATTTCTTCGAAGCGATGTTCATCTGAATTAGCCTAACTGGTGTTGCATTTCTTTCATCTTCTCGTTCTCCCGGAACATTTTTCTATCCGCGGCCCTGCTGCTCAGCGGCTTGGACGACGCGGATTTTTCCAGCGCCCGTTCGATGGACGGCGATACGGAATCGGAAACGATGGCAGTAACCAGTATTGAAGTATTCATAGCAGTCTTTCTCCCTTTAAAGAAGTTGACGACTTTTCATGTTGCGGCTCAAGGTCTGCCAACCGGCTTCGTTCCAATAATTATTTCAGGGGGACTTCGTCGACGAATCATGCTTCATTTCATCCATTTGCTTACGCATTTGGTTCATCTGCTTTTGCGACTCGGGCTCTCGCATTGCCGGCCTGCTTCCGAGGCTGGACATGCGATGCATCATCTTCGACATGCTCTCCATGCGTTGACTCATCTTCTTCTTTTGATCGGCCGTGGGCTCCGCGCCCGACATTTGTTCTGTCATCTTGCCCATCTCCTGAGACATGTCCTTCATCATGTCGGCCATCATTTGATGGTGCTGGCTCACTCCGGTTTGTTGTGATGTTCCAGTCGTCGGCTGCGCGCTGACGGGTGCCCCGAAGAAAAGCCCTA
>JANXRI010000154.1 GCA_025353085.1 Betaproteobacteria bacterium | reverse complement strand
CCGCCGAATTAAAAGTGAGCGCCAAAGACCGCGCGGAAAACGTCATGATCGTCGACCTGCTGCGCAATGACTTATCGAAGAACTGCGAGTTGGGCTCCGTGAAAGTGCCGAAACTTTTCGACGTCGAGAGTTTTGCTACCGTGCATCATCTCGTCAGCACGGTCACGGGCGCGCTGCGCGAGGACCGTGATGCGCTCGATCTGCTGCGCGGCACGTTTCCCGGCGGCTCCATTACTGGCGCGCCGAAGCTGCGCGCAATGCAGATCATCGAGGAACTCGAGCCGCAGCGCCGCGGCGTGTATTGCGGCGCAATCGGCTATATTGGCGCGGACGGCAACATGGACCTGAACATCGCAATTCGCACGCTCGTCTATACCGGCGGCACCGTACGCTTCTGGGCAGGCGGCGGAATTGTCGCGGATTCACGGCTCGAAGACGAGTACCAGGAGACGTTCGACAAGGCCGCCGCGATGCTGAAACTGCTGCAGCAAACGGCGGGCAGCCAGGTCGGCGGTTGAGCACGCGCAAAGCATGGTTTTCGATCCCACTCTCCATCAAATAGTCATCGTCGGCGGCGGCGCCGGCGGGCTTGAGCTCGCGACGCGGCTCGGAGACGGCGTCGGCCGCCGGCGGAGCGCGATGGTTACGCTCGTTGATCGCATGCGCACGCATATGTGGAAACCGCTGCTGCACGAAGTTGCCGCGGGCAGCATGGATCCCGATCAACACCAGCTTGATTACCTCGCGCAGGCACGCTGGCACCATTTCCGGTTTCAGCTCGGGGAACTGGAGGGGCTCGATCGCGCGCGACGGGAAGTGGCGGTGGGGCCGTGGGCGGACGAATACGGCGTTCAAGTCATTCCTCGCCGCACGATACGCTATGACACGCTGGTGATTGCGGTGGGCAGCCGTACCAACGATTTCGGCACACCGGGCGCCCGCGAGTTTGCACGGTCGCTTGATACGCCGCGCGACGCCGAGCGTTTTCATCAGCGGCTCTTGAATGCCTGTCTGCATGCGAACTCGCAACCGGAGCCATTGCGTCCCGAGCAACTGCAGGTTGTGATCATTGGCGCGGGCGCGACGGGGGTGGAACTCGCCGCGGAATTGCACAAAACAACCCGCGAGTTACTCGCCTATGGGCTGGACCGCATCAACCCGGAGCGCGACGTGAAGTTCAGCCTCATCGAGGCCGCGCCGCGCGTTTTGCCCGCGCTGCCCGAGCGCTTGTCCGAGGCCACTGAAACATTATTGCGGAAGCTCAAGGTGCAGGTATTGACTGGCGAGCGGGTGACCGAAGTGAGCGCCACCAGTGTGCAAACCGCCAGCGGCAAACGAATTCCCGCCGAACTCGTCGTTTGGGCGGCGGGCATCAAGGCGCCGGAGTTCCTGCAGAACATCGGCGGGCTCGAAACGAACCGCCTGAATCAGTTAATGGTCAAACCAACGATGGAAACCACGCGTGACCCGAATATCTTCGCCTTCGGCGACTGTGCCGAATGTCCGTGGCCGGGTCATCCGCGGCCGGTGCCGCCGACCGCGCAGGCCGCTCACCAGCAGGCATCGCATCTGGTACGCAGCCTGCGCCGCCGGTTGCGCGGCGAGCAGTTGCGCCCGTGGACCTACCGTGATTTCGGCTCGCTTGTTTCGCTCGGCGATTACAGCACCGTCGGCACGCTGATGGGAAAACTTATCGGCGGCGCCTTGTTCATTGAAGGCTTCTTCGCGCGAGTGATGTACATTTTTCTCTACAAGCTGCATCTCCTGGCACTGCATGGTTTTGCGCGCGTGTTCTTCGAAACCATCGCGCGCATGATCACTCGGCGCACGGAGCCGCGCGTTAAATTGCACTGAAGTGCAAGGATCGGAATAAAATTTGTTAAGCGTGCTGGAGTTTTTTGAATCTGTGACCGGAGCGGCTGATGGCAACCGTCGATGTAACGAAAGATAATTTTGAAGAAATCGTCACCAGCAACGACATGGTGATTCTCGATTTCTGGGCATCGTGGTGCGGGCCCTGCGAAACGTTTGCGCCGACATTCGAGGCGGCGTCCGAAAAGTATCCGGATGTGGTATTCGGCAAGATCAATACCGAAGAGCAGCAGGAACTTGCCGGCCACTTTCAGATTCGCTCGATTCCGAACGTTATGCTGTTCCGCAATCAGATCGTGCTGTTCGCTCAACCGGGCTCGATGCCACCGGCAGGCATTGACAGCATGATCGAACAGGCGAAGGCGCTCGAGATGGACAAGATCCGCGCTGAAATCGCTGAGGCCGCGGCAAAAAGCGGCGGCGACTCGCCGCAACCGTGATCGACCGCGCGCAGTTGCCGCAGTTGCCGGAATTGCCGCAGTGGCTCACGCGAATTCGCTCGATCGCGACGTTATCTTGATCTCTCCCGGATACGCCGCGGGCGGCAGTTCGTAATTGCGGCCGCCCCAGTTGACGTCAAGTATCTCGGCGTTGGCACTTTGGCCGATGGGAAACGGAAAAAACTTCGCGAGCTTATCGAGTTGATCGGGCATGTGAAACGCCGCCGACGGGCCGATCTCGGGCGCGACGGCGCGTACCTTCCCGACGATCAAACCCAGTTCGTACGCGGTCTGCAGCGCACGTGCTTTGCTGCAGTCGAACCCCGCGAGTACCAGGTTGTAGCACAAGAGGCCCGCATTCCAGGACGTGATATGACCGCACAACAAGCGCTGGCGCGGATGCACGGGCACGGTGATTGCGAGAATACCGGTGTCGTCCTTGACCGCGGCATAGATTCTCTCGAGGAAGTTGCCGACGTTGCGCTGATGCTCCAGCACGTGCGAGCACCAGACGACGTCGAACTGGCGGTCGAGGACGAGCTTATTGAAGTCGCCCACGTAGTCCGCGCCCGCAGCGAGGTCGACCGAAAATACCTGCTTGCCATAATGGCGGAAGAACCGCGTGTGCTCGCCCGCGCCGCTGCCAATATCGAGCACGGTCTCGAAATCGTATTCTTCGACGAGGCGCAGAATCGTGTTGACCGCCCAGTCGATTTGAAAGTGATGCGTTTCCAAGGATGTCTTTCAGGTTGACGCCGTTACTTGCGGTGCACGATGCAAAGCCGCGATGGACCATCTCGACGAATGTAATTGCCACGTTAGCATAGCCGCGGCCGGCTCGATTGCCACGCAACTTTATTTGTCTTTAGCCGCGTTCGTGTAAACGATCTCAACGAACTGATCGGGCTTCAGAAAACCGTTGCCCCACTTAGCGTCATAGTCTTTCGTCGGTTTGGCGGCGAGCACCTGCGCAAGCGTCTTTTTGGCTTTGACCATGCGTGCAACGTTGGCGTAAACCGCAACGAGCATGTCGCGGTACGCCTTGAGCTCCGATTTGTTCGACAGCGGCCCATGGCCGGGAATGATTTTGCTCGTGTCGTCT
The DNA here is from genome assembly GCA_025353085.1 of Betaproteobacteria bacterium. Classification (GTDB taxonomy): domain Bacteria; phylum Pseudomonadota; class Gammaproteobacteria; order Burkholderiales; family SG8-41; genus PALSA-1004. The sequence goes on along the minus strand of JANXRI010000154.1, from coordinate 4,683 downwards.
GTGATCGCGAGCACGCGGTTCGCGGCTGCAATCACGCCTTTGACCGACCCTTGCGTTCCGGTATCGATGAAGGGATAGAGGCCGTTGAAGTAGGTGTCGCCCGTGTGCACGACGTTGGCGTTGTGGAAGTGAATGATCGAGTCGCCGTCCGTGTGCGCGTTTGGCGCGTGCAGGGCGGTCACCTCATCGCCGTTCAGGTGAAACGTCATAGTGTCCTTGAAAGTAATCACGGGCAGACCGATTGGCGCCGTCGGTCCGTATGACGACTTGAAGAAGTCGATCGCGGTTTTATTCGACAAACGCTTTCTCACGTTGTCCTGGGCGACGATCACAACCCCTGCCCGGCCAAAATTCTCATTGCCGCCGGCGTGATCGAAATGCCAGTGCGTGTTAATCAGGAAGCGGACGGGCTTGTCCGAAATCACCTTGATCGCGGCGAGAATTCGCGCGGTCAACGGGGCGAACTGGTCGTCGATCACAAATATACCGTCGTCCCCGGCGGACACACCGATGTTGCCGCCTTCGCCTTCGAGCATGTAAAGATTCTGGGTGAGCCGCGTGGTCTTGATTTCGACCTTGTCGAAGCGGTCGGCCTGCGCGCCGGCGGACACGCTGATCAAAATGCCTAGCAGCGTAAGAATGATTTTCATGCGGGCCTCCCGGAAAGTGAAGCGAATCCTAGCATGGCCGATTAGTTCAACCGTGAACCGGGGAAATGTTGCTAAACTGGATAATTCCTGGCGTCAAAAGTGTCTGATGTTTAAAAGCCCTCATCATAAGCAAAGCGGCCGGCTCGTGGTGAATGTGAACGCCTGAAATATGCATGCCCGTGACTTTGCGTTTACGGTGCACGACCTTGAGAACGCGGCTGAAATCGTCTACCGAACATTGACGCCGACGCCGCAATTCGCGTGGCCGCTCCTGGCGGCGGAACTCGGCGCGGAAGTGTGGGTCAAGCACGAAAATTTCACGCCGACCGGCGCGTTCAAGGTGCGCGGCGGGCTCGTTTACTTCCATGAACTTGTAAGTGGTGCGCGGCCGGCGGGCGTGATCAGTGCAACGCGCGGCAATCATGGCCAGTCGGTCGGCTTTGCCGCGCGCAAACATAATATTCGCGCCACGATCGTGGTGCCGCACGGCAACAGTCTCGAAAAGAATGCGGCGATGCGCGCGCTCGGCGTCGAGTTGATCGAGCACGGCGCCGACTTCCAGGAGTCGCGCGAACACGCGGCGCGGCTCGCCACCGAGCGCGGATTGCACATGATTCCCGCGTTCCATCCGCATCTCGTGCGCGGCGTTGCGACCTATGCGGTGGAACTGCTGCGCGGCGTGTCGGATCTCGCGACTGTATACGTGCCGATCGGCCAGGGTTCCGGCATCTCGGGCATGATCGCGGCGCGCGATGCGCTCCGGCTCACCACGGAGATCGTCGGCGTCGTGTCGGCGCATGCACCTGCGTACAAGTTATCGTTTGAAACGCACCGATTGGTTGAGCATGCAGTCACCACCGAACTCGCCGATGGCATGGCCTGCCGCGTGCCGGACCCGGCGGCACTCGACGTCATCTGGCGGGGTGCTGCGCGCGTGCTGGAAGTGACGGACGATGAAGTGGCGGCGGCGATGCAGCTTTATTTCAGCGCAACGCACAGCACGGCCGAAGGCGCCGGTGCGGCGCCGCTCGCCGGCGCGCTGCAGGAACGGGCGAAAAACCGCGGCAAGCGCATCGCGGTCGCGCTCACGGGCGGCAATGTGGATCGCGCGATGTTCGCGCACGTGCTCGCCGCTTATTGATATTTCCAAAATAAGCGACAGCGCATTTTTGCTCGACGCTCCCCTCGCCCGGGGGAGAGGGGCCGGGGGTGAGGGAATCGAGCGACGTAATGATTTATGCAAAGCTCGATAGATATATTCAGTCACGCCGCTTGCGTTGTCAGGGCGTTGGCTTTGCTGCGATTTTGCACGCGGCGCGAATGCTCGGCGCCCCATTTGCACATCATGCGCAGGATCGGCCCCAGCGTGCGGCCAAATTCGGTCAGGCCATATTCGACTTTGGGCGGAACTTGCGCGTAGACCTTGCGCAGCACCACGCCGTCGTGCTCGAGCTCGCGCAATTGCTGGCTCAGCATGCGCTGGGTGACGCCGGGTATCGCGCGCTTTAATTCGCTGAAGCGTTTTACGCCGTCTTTCAAGTGCCACAAAATCACGGGCTTCCACTTCCCGCCAATCACGCGCAGCGTAATCTCAGCCGGACAAATGCTCTCTTTGGGGGCCATGCCTTGCTCTCATGGTTGCTACATGGTTACTATTTTGTGCCTACTATGCATTTACGCATATACGGTGCACAATGATACCTTCAATCAATTAAAAGCGGCAACTCATTTGTGAGCTGGCCCGCTTTTTTTAAATCGCACGGCGCATTGCATCAGTGCCGCGTTGCGCTGCACTCACTCATCGCATTTATGAAACGTCGCAATTCCCAACTCAGTGCTCCGCGCGCACGGGGTCGAATACAATGTTATCCGCTGTCGCGGCGGCCACCCGCTATTCGCGGGCCGCGATGTAGCATCGCCGCCACTCTGTCACAATGACGCCCTTTTTTGGCCCGGTTGCAATGGCAAACCGCAACGTGAAATTCGAGAGGGAGATATCTGTGCGTGCATTACGTGTTCGAACTGACCGGCCCGGACTGCTGACGCAGTTCGCAATTGCGCTGACGTTGCTCGTGTTCGCGGCCTGCGGTAATAAAAGCCCCCCCCCGCCGCCGCCCCCGCCTGAAGTTACTGTGATCAAGGCAGTCGGCCAGCCCGTCACCGTGTTCGAAGAGTATGTCGGACAAACCGAGGCCGTCGACACCGTTGAAATCCGCTCGCGCGTGAGCGGAATACTCGAACGCCAGGGATTCGAGGACGGCGCGCGCGTAAAACACGGCGATCTGTTGTTCGCGATCGACCCGCAGCCGTATCTGGCGGTGCTCGCGCAGGCAAAGGCGGCGCTCGCGCAGACGCACGCCGCGCACTTGAATTCGAGGCAGAATCTCGATCGCATTAAGCCGCTGCTCGCCGAGAAGGCCATCAGTCAGCAGGATCTCGACTCAGCGATTGCCAGGGAAGCGACCGACGCAGCCAATGAAGACGCGACGCGCGCGCAGGTCAGGACCGCGGAACTCAATCTCGAGTACGCGACGATAAAGGCGCCGCGCGATGGCGTAATCAGCAAGGCGCTGATCAAGCCGGGCGGCCTCGTCAACGCATCGACGACTTTGCTGACCACGTTGTATTCGGTCGATCCGATTTACGTCAACTTCACGGTGAGCGAGCAGAAGCTCATGGAGTTGCAGCGCCAGTTGAAGCGCAATCCGGGCGAAGAGAAAGGGCGTCTGCCGCCGTTTCGGTTGAAGCTCGCCGATGGCACTGAATACAAATCGAGCGGCACGCTTAATTTTGTCGATGCAGCGGTGGACCCGAAAAGTGGCACGCTGCAGGTGCGCGTGCAGGTGCCGAATCCGGACCGCGCGCTGCGCGCCGGCCAACTTGTGCGCGTTATTTTTCCGTCGTTGCAGCCATTGAACGCGATACGCATCCCGCAGCAGGCGGTGCAGGAACTGCAGGGCAAGCGTTCGGTATTTGTCGTCGATGCCGAGGGCAAAGCGCAGTTCCGCGAAATTACCGCCAACACGCGACTCGGTAACGACTGGGTGGTGGAGGGCGGAGTCAATCCTGGTGAAATGGTCGTCGTCGAAGGCATGCAAAAGGTGCGGCCCGGCGCGCCGGTTAAGGCGGTCGTTGCAGCGGCCGACGCCAAAAAAGCGGACGACACCAAAGATGACGGAAAAAAAGGCGACGCTAGGCCGCCTGACGCCGCGAAGAAAGCCGAGTCGCCAAAATCCGCGGTCACCGGGCCAGGCAAGGACGATAACGCTAAGCCAGCTAAGCCAGCCGCGCCAGCACCGTATCCAGGATCCAAGTAAGCATGTTTAATTTCTTTATCGATCGGCCGGTTTTTTCGTCGGTAATTTCGCTGATGATTTCGCTCGCCGGGGGCGTCGCGCTATTCGGGTTGCCGATAACGCAATATCCGCAGATCGTGCCGCCGCAGGTGCTGGTTTCGACTGCGTTCCCCGGCGCGAATGCGACGGTCGTTGCACAATCGATCGCCGCACCCATCGAGCAGCAGGTCAACGGTTCGAAGAACATGATTTACATGGACTCGAAGAGCGCCAACGACGGCACCTATACGCTGACCGTCACCTTCGATGTGGGCACCAACCAGGACCTGGCCGCGGTTGACGTGCAAAACCGCGTGGCCGTCGCGCAAAGCGGGTTGCCTGCGGACGTGATCCGGCAAGGCATCCAGATCCGCAAACAATCGACGGATTTCCTGAGCGTGATTGCGCTCACCTCGCCGGACCGCCGCTACGATTCAATCTTTCTCAGCAATTACGCGCTGCTCAATATTCAGGACGCGATCGCGCGCATTCCCGGCGTCGGTTTTGTGCGTCTCTTTGGCGCGCGTGATTACAGCATGCGCATCTGGCTTGATCCCGACAAGATGGCGCGCCTCGGCGTTACCGCGGGCGATGTAGTTCGCATCGTGCAGGAGCAAAACGTCGTCGCGCCAGCCGGACGTATCGGTGTCGCGCCAGTGCCGCAAGGTCTGCAAATGCAGTACTCAGTTTCGGTGCAG
>JANXRI010000107.1 GCA_025353085.1 Betaproteobacteria bacterium | reverse complement strand
CTGAACTTGTCCCACTTGCCCCGCACCAGATCGGAGACGCGAGATTGCGTAATGCCCAACCGCTTGGCTGCATCTTTTTGCGTCCAGCCGCGGTCGGCAATCAATTTGCGCAGTTTCGCCATCAGTTCGGCGCGCATGGCGAGTACGGTCGCCTCTTCGCGCGAAAAACCAAGGTCGACAAAAACGTTGCCTTTGGATTTCGTAATGCGTTCTTTCATTGCGGCACTATATCAAAATATAGATATTTATCCAAACTCTTGGATAAACCTCTCCCGCAAACCGGGCGAGAGAGTCCCCACGTCAAAACAACCGCTTTGATGCGATGCGCGCGGCGTTCCGCCACGGTTTTCGGATGTGCGGCAAAATTTGTCAGCATGTCGATCACGCCGGAGAGAAACAGGATGCCTCCGGGCGTCAAAGGGCGAACTTAAATCAGCGATTCCAGTCCTTTGCGGTCGAGCAGATCGAGAAGTTTCAGTGATGGACCGCTGGGATGCTTGTCGCCGATTTCCCATTGACGCACCGTCGATAAGCTCGTATTGAGCACAGTCGCCAGTACTGCCTGGCTCAGGTTGTGGCGCTGGCGCAGGGCGCGGATCTTCGCTTTCGAATAATCGGGAATCGGCGCAAGGCACAGCGCGTCATACTCACGCATCCGGCGTTTGTCGATGAAGCCGGCTGCATGCAGGTCGCTGGCGGTTTCATGCACCGCCTTCATGATCCGGCTCCTGGCGCGACTTTTAGCTTTCATGGCATATCTCCTGTAATGCGCCCGTCTCGACATGGGCGTCCAGATCATTTGCGGCCAGTCTCAGCAAGTCGGCTGCGATTGCTTGCAGTGCTTCCAACTCTTTCGGCGATACGTTGGCGCGCTCGTTCTTCTCGAAACCAAATACGAAAAACCAGCGGTCGTCCTTGTTCGTCGCCACCAGTGTGCGAGCCCCGCCGCTTTTGCCGCGCCCGGGCAGCGGCACTCGCTTTTTCAATACGCCATCGCCGAGGTCGGCGTCGATCAAGCCTTGCTGCATCTCCGCTACAGCTTTGCACAATGCAGCATCAGATAACCCGGTCTTGCGCATCCATCGGCTGAAGTCGCGGGTTTTGAAGACGCTTGTCACGGCATTACTATATCACTAAGTGTCGCAGTATGTAAACCGCTGAGGCAGAGTATCAGGAGAGTAATTCTGGTTTTGTGAAGAAAGAAGAAAAGAAGTGACGCTGACCAGCAGCATATGCCGACGTAATGCGGGTCTTGCAATGGTGACTTCCCGGAAAACCACCGTGCCTTCGCAGGACGTATAGAATGCAACCTCGGCATCATCAGCCGACCACAAGAGGGAGAAACCATGAAAAAGCTCGTTGTAGCATCGCTGGGCGCGCTCGCATTCACGCTGTCTGCATTCGCAATTAACGGCGCGATCGCACAGGTGCCGCCCGATCCGAACAATCCGAACGAAGCCGTCCCGGACAAGCACACCTATACGCCGTACGGCGAGGCCATCACGCTCGATCAGGCGAAAAAAGCGGTGGACGCAGCTCTCGCGGAATCCGCGAAGCGCGGCTGGCAGATGTGCATCTCGGTGGTCGGCCCGACCGGCGACCTCATCGTCTTCGAGAAGATGGATCAATGCCAGTTTTCTTCCATCACCATTTCGCAGCATAAGGCGCGGACAGCTGCGCGCTATCGGCGCCCGACGGTGGTGTTCGAGCGTTTGCTCGGCAAAGGCGACTTCTACAGTTACCTGACGACCCTCGATGACGTGATCGCCTCGCGCGGCGGCAATCCGATCATCGTCAACGGCAAGATCATCGGCGCAATTGGCGTATCCGGCGGTGCCGGCTCGCAGGACGACGTGATTTCGCTAGCTGGCGCGAAAGTGGTTCAGTAAACGGCCGGCTCGAGAAATCAAAAGGGCCAGGCTCGTTTTTCTTATCAGACGGATGCCGTCCGCCACTAAAAAACAACTACGGTTTCGCGGGATATTCGCCGCACGATCGCGCACCTTTGCCGAAAGTTTCTTCGCACTCGGCCCGCGTCGCTCCGCCGCGACCGACGAATTTCGCCAAAATGTAGTCCGCGATGGCCTCGGCTTCCCGCGAAAAGGGATCAGGTCTTGCAATGTAGCGAAATCAAAGGGCCAGGCTAAAGAGGCCAGGCTCGATGTAACCGCTAGACCTGGCCCCGGCATCATTTTATTTGCACGTTATTTGCACGTTATTTGCACGGTTTCAGCGGTATATTGCGAGGCATCCGTATCGGCGATGCCTGACAACTCAAAGGAGGATTGCATGGGGTTCACTGATCGTCGGGAGTTTTTGCGCGCTTCCACTGCCATAACGTTGTCGGCGGCATTGCCGGCAGATCTTTACGTCGAGCACGCCAAAGCGCAATCGGCGACCGACCCAACTTGGGATGCCGGCGCGTTGCGCCACCTGCTGCCAACCGTGAGCGACAGCCGTATTCTTGTCAAGGCGTCATTTAAAACCGCACTCGCGTCCGAGCCCCGCCTGCGCGTCGGCGATACGACGGTGACCGGGCGCATGACGGACACGCGCGGAGAGCACTGGCAGTTCTACGCCGCGAATCTTCTGCCCGGCCGCCGCTATGGTCTGTCGCTCCAGGGCAGCGACGGCCGCGCGCTTTGCCAGCCGTGGGAGATTTCAACTTTTCCGGCGCTGGATGCGCGCCCGGAAAAGCTGCGTGTATTGTTCTATTCCTGCGCTGGCGGCCACGAGGCGATGACGTTCCTGCCCAGTGCCGTGCGCAACCGGCTGCTCCGCCGCGGCCTTTCGTTTAAGCCCGATGTCGCGGTTGCAAACGGCGACCACGTGTACTGGGATCTTCTGGCGCCGGTGAGTTCGCTCGCCACGGGCGGTCGTCCGGAGGCGGCGCAGATCGCCGGCAGGTTCGACCGCTCCGGAATCGTGCTCGGCGGGGACAATGAAATGGTGCTTAAACGCGCGGTCGGACCGCAGATCGCACCACTATACGGAACCGATTTCCGATCCACACCGATGTTTTTTCTGCAGGACGATCACGATTACTTCGACAACGATGAGGCGACGGACGAAATCGTCACGTTTCCTCCCTCTTATTTCATGCTGCAGCTCGCGCGTGCCACGCAAAGTCTTTTCTATCCCGAATTCCTGCCGGACGCGATGCGTCCGCTCGGACTGCCCGGATCGTCGGCGGGCGACCGTGTGCCGGGGCTTTCCGAGAGTTTCGGCACAATCCGCTTCGGCCGCCTTGCCGAAATCCTGCTGTATGACGTGCGCCGCTCCCAGACGCTCGCCGGCCAAAGCGCGGTCTACGTCGATCTGGAGGTTGAGAAGTGGCTCAAAGCGCGCGCAGCCGCGACCGATGTGACGCATGTCGTCCACGCACCTTCAAATCCGCCCGGATGGACAGCAGGCAAGTGGGGCGAGTGGTATCCGGACGTGCTGGGTCCGGCCGGCAACCTCACGACGAGTGTGGCGAAACTCTACTGGCAACCGGGCTGGCTCAAACAACACGACCGAATCATCGAATCGCTTTCGTCGATGA
>JANXRI010000105.1 GCA_025353085.1 Betaproteobacteria bacterium | reverse complement strand
CCTTGCTCCACTTGGCGATTTCAGTGCGAATATATGCCGCGAACTCGTCGGGGCGATTGCCCACCGCATCCGCGCCATCCGCAGCCAGCCGCGCTTTGACTTCGGGCAGCATCAGGATGCGCGCAATCTCAGTCTGCAATTTCGCGACGACCTCGCGCGGTGTGCCCGCCGGAGCGAGCAAGCCGTACCATTGAATCGCTTCATAGCCGGGCAGCGTATCGGCGATCGCGGGAATCTCGGGCAGGCCGGTCGCGCGCCTGGCACTCGTCACCCCGAGTGCGCGCAATTTACCGCCCTTTATTTGCGGCAACGCCGTCAGCACATTGGGCATCGACAACTGCACCTGCCCCGCTACCAGATCAAGGGTCGCGGGGCCGGTCCCTTTATAGGGCACATGGGTCAGCGTGATGCCTGCCGTCAGGCGAAATAATTCCATCGACAAATGCGGTGATGTGCCGCTGCCCGCAGAACTGTAATTGAGCTCGCCGGGACGGGTCTTGGCGAGTGCGATGAGTTCGCGCACGGACTTTGGGGGCAGTGTCGGATGCACGACAAGAATATTCGGCAACGATGCGCCGAGTGTAACGGGCGCGAAGTCGCGCAAGGTGTCATAAGGCGGTTTTGCGTATAGCACTTCGTTGATGACAATCGCGCTTGCCGCCATTAACAGCGTGTAGCCGTCGGGCGCCGATCGCGCCACCGCTTCGATGCCAATGACCTGGCCCGCGCCAGGTCGGTTTTCGACGACGAACTGCTGGCCGAGGCTTTCCGACATTTTTTGCGCTAGCACACGTGCCAAAATGTCGGTGCCGCCGCCCGGTGAGGACGGCACGACGATGCGTACGACTTTCGCCGGGTACACGGCGGCCGTTTGTGCTGCGGCATCGCTCGCGAACAGCACGAGTGAAACCACCAGTGCGCTCGCCGGCAATTTTCGTATCGTCATGATTGTTCTACTCCTGCTCATAGGGGTCGCGTTTCACGAGGTAAAGTGCGGCCTCGTTATTTCGGTCGCAGCAGCGAATGTAACTGCCGCATGTCCGGCATGTCTTCGAGCTTCCAGATCGCGTCGATAAGTCGCCTGGCGCCGGGCGCGCCGAGCGTCGGCGCCAGCAGGCCGCGCGCCTTGGCCGCGACGTCGTCCCTCGACATCGGATTCGTCGCACTGCCGCGCACCGCGGTGGTGTGATGCCGCAGCTTCTCCCCTTTGCGCGTCGTGATTTCAACGATCGCCTGGGTCGTTTTCGTTTTGCCGAGCGCTGCACTGCCCTTGAGTTCGATGCTGCGCCGTAGTTTCAATATCGCCGGATCGCGCACGCGTTTTGAATCGTGCGACGATGCGAACGTGATGTCGCCGTCGATCAGCATGAGCGCGGTCAGGTGCTCGATGTTGATATCGGCCATGCGGCGGCCGCTGACCGTGCGCGCGCCCTGGTCGTCGAGCGTGATAACGACGTGCGCCACGTCTTTGGCCGTGACCTTATGCAGTGCCATCAGATTGGACAGCGCATCGAGCGGCGCCTGGATCGGATAGCCGACCGGCCAGCGTTTGATCGCAGTCTGCATAATGTCGAATTCACGCCCGAGACCGGTCACGAGCAACTCGGGACGCGCATAGCGCGCGTGCGCATGAAAAAATCCGCGGTCCCCGGCGAATACATCTTCAACACCCGTAAAGCCGCTCGCCACCATCGTCGCCGCCGTCACGCCATTGCGCGCAGGCATGCCGCCGAAGTCGAACGCTTTTTCGACATGCTCGACATCGCGCGCCCAGCATGACAACCCCGATGCCTGCTGTGCCGCGTACGAAAGAAGATAGCGGGCCTGTTCGCTGTTGATGCCGGCCAATGCCCCCGCGGCCGCCGCGGCGCCGAATGTACCGCCGTAGCTATGCGTTGAATGGCCGGCGCTGCGGAAGCGCTCGATGCCGAGCGCTTTAGACATGCGCGCGCAGACGTCGTAGCCAAGAACGACTGCGCGCAACAATGCGGTGCCGTCAGAGCGATTGCGCTCGGCCATCGCGAGCGCCGCAGGGACCACGCTGCAACCCGGATGCACCAGCGCGAGGTAATACGCGTCGTCGGTTTCATCGGCGTGCGCGAGCATGCCGTTGGCGAGCGCCGCGTTCGCCGCCGACGTGATGACGCGGCTGCCGACAATGCCGGCTTCGGGCACGCCGCCCAATGCGCTCACATATTGAATCGCGCGCTGTCCAGGCAATAAC
>JANXRI010000089.1 GCA_025353085.1 Betaproteobacteria bacterium | reverse complement strand
CGCATGGGCAACTGGATCGGCGGCGACCGCGATGGCAATCCGAACGTCAGCGCGACGACGCTCACGATGGCGCTCGCGCGCCAGAGCGAAACGGCGCTGCGCTTCTATCTCGCGGAAATTCACGAACTCGGCGCCGAGCTGTCGTTGTCCGACCAGCTCGCGCCCGTCACGCCGGCGCTGCATGCGCTCGCCCACCGCTCGCCCGATCACAGCGAGCACCGCGCAGACGAGCCGTATCGCCGCGCGCTGATCGGCGTCTACGCGCGGCTCGCCGCTACACTCGAAAGTCTCACCGGTACTGAGGCGCTGCGTCATGCGGTCGCACCGCAGGATCCTTATGCGAGCCCCGAGGGACTGCTCGCCGATTTGCGCGTGATCGCAGCGTCGTTGCAAGCCCATCATGCGCAGGCGCTCATCGTGCCGCGGTTGCATCCGTTGCTGCGCGCAGTCGAAGTATTCGGCTTTCATCTCGCCACGGTCGATCTGCGCCAGAGTTCCGACAAGCACGAGGCAGTCATCGCAGAACTGCTCCAGGTCGCGCGCATCGAAGCGGATTACCGCGCGTTGCCCGAGCCATCGCGCCGGGAGTTGCTGTTGCGGCTATTGAACGATGCGCGGGGCTTGCGCGTGCGCGCCGCGGAGTATTCGGACCATACGCGCGACGAACTCGCGATTTTCGAAACGGCGGCGCAGATGCTTGCGCGCTATGGCCGCGACGCACTGCGTCATTACATCATCTCGCATACGGAGGACGTCAGCGATCTGCTCGAAGTGCTGGTGCTGCAAAAAGAGGCGGGTCTCATGCGTGGCACGCTCGACGTTGGCGCTGTCAATGACCTGATTGTCGTGCCGTTGTTCGAAACGATCGGCGACTTGCGTAATGCGGCGACGATCATGCGCGGCTTTTACGCATTGCCGGGAATCGCTCAAATGGCGCAGCGCGCGGGCGGCGTGCAGGACGTCATGCTCGGCTACAGTGACAGCAACAAGGACGGCGGATTTTTCACGAGCAACTGGGAGTTATACCGGGCCGAAACGGCACTGGTCGAATTGTTCGACGGCCTGCGCAAGCAGCATGCGCTCACGCTGCGGCTCTTTCATGGCCGCGGCGGCACCGTCGGGCGCGGCGGCGGCCCGAGCTACCAGGCGATACTTGCGCAACCGCCGGGCACGGTGAACGGGCAGATTCGGCTGACCGAGCAGGGCGAAGTGATTGCCTCCAAATACGCGCATCCCGAAATCGGCCGCGGCAATCTCGAAACGCTGGTCGCCGCGACGCTCGAGGCCACGCTGCTCCATCGGACGCAGAACGCACCGCCCGATTTTCTCGTTGCGGCACAAACGATCAGCGCGTCGAGCATGGCGGCCTACCGCAAGCTTGTGTATGAAACGCCTGGGTTTACCGATTATTTTTTTGCGGCGACGCCGATCCGCGAAATCGCTGAACTCAATATCGGTTCGCGGCCCGCGTCGCGCAAGGCTACGCGCGACATTGCGGATCTGCGCGCAATCCCGTGGGGATTCAGCTGGGGCCAGAGCCGCGTCGCTTTGCCTGGCTGGTATGGCTTCGGTTCGGCGATCGAAGCGTTTTTAAGCGGCGAGGGCGAGGCCGGCGTAGCAAGCGGACGCAAGCAACGAATTGCGCTCCTGAAACGCATGCACAGCGAGTGGCCGTTTTTCCGCACCTTGTTGTCCAACCTTGACATGGTGCTGGCAAAGACCGATCTCGCCATCGCGGCGCGCTATGCCGGGCTCGTCGAGGACCGCAAGCTCGGCAAGCGCATATACGCGGCGATCGACGCCGAATTCGATTTGACGAGCGAAGCGCTGACGGTGATCACCGGCGAACAACAGCGGCTCGCGTCGAACCCGGCGCTTGCGCGCTCGATAGAGCACCGATTCCCCTATCTCGATCCGTTGAACCACCTGCAGGTCGAGTTGATGCGGCGTTACCGCGCCCAGCCCGAAGGGCACGCCGGCGGCGAGAGCGTGCAAATCGGCATTCACATTTCGATCAATGGAATTGCGGCAGGTTTGCGCAATACGGGCTGACGGCGCCCGCTTCGATTGAAACACCTCCCGAAGCTTTGCCATGTACGCGAGTCCGGTAGTAAAGTTAGCGCCATGAAAACGCTGCGCGCCGATTGGTTGCTGGGTATTTTTGTCGCCGTGACGGGCGCCAGCCCGCCGGCTTCGGCTGAATTGTACAAATGGGTCGACGCGCGCGGCGTTACCAACTATTCGAACAATCCACCGGCCGCTGCCGCTGCTGCGAACAAACTGGCGCGCGTCGAGAGCACGCTGTCCGTCTATACGCCTGACGCCAGTTTATTGGAGGCGGTCAAAGCCCTGCGCCAGCGCGCAAGCGAGAAGTTGACGGAGCCCGAAGCGCAGCGCTCGCCGGTTGCGCGCATTGCTTCTGCGCCGGCCGGCTACGAGCAATGCATTGGCTCCGGACGCCTTGGCTGTGGCGATTTATATCCGGTCTATTATCCGGCGTACCTGCCAGTGGCGGTCTATGGCCGCCGTGGCGTACAGCCGCCGCGCTTTCTCACGCCGCCGCGCGAGAATGCTACAGACCGGTCGCGCGTTTCGCGCGGACCCCGGCGCTGACCCAGTTTCGAGAAAGTACCCGATAGAGTGAGGGCGCCGTATGCCAAAAACATAATACTTGCGCTGCGGACAGTCGATTAAGTTAAAATCGCGGCCGTATGCGAGCCATCTCGCTGCAAGCAATTTGAATTGCCGATTTTGCCAAGTCTTGCCAAGCCACGCATTCCCGCGCCTTGTCACGTTGAATATGGGTCTGCCACTTATTCTGGAGAGTCTGCACAATGTCGCTCGAAGCGCGCTTTCAATTGCGCGAAAAGCTGGGGGCAGGCGCCACCAGCGAAGTCTATGACGCCTATGATATGAACTTGCGGCGCCATGTCGCCATCAAGTTATTCAAGAAGCTCAATCGAGGCGTGGGACTGGCCGAGACCAAGGAGCGGTTTCTGGTCGACGCGCGCGCCGCGGCCGGCATGTCGCACCCCAACATCGTGACGATTTACGACGCCGGCAGTTTCGGCGACGGCATCGCCATCGTGATGGAGCTCATCAAAGACTCATTGCGCAAAATGCTCGACCGCACCTCGCCGCTGTCGCTTGCCACGGCGATCAACATTACAGTGCAAGTCGCCGACGGCCTCAAATGCCTTCATGCAAATGGCATTTATCATCGCGACATAAAACCTTCGAACATATTGATGGCGCCCGGCAATCACGCCAAAATCGGCGATTTTGGTCTCGCGCATCTGCCGCTGTCGGAGCTGACGCGTACTGGCACGGTAATCGGCACGCCTCGCTATATGTCGCCCGAGCAGGCGCAGGGACAGACACTCGACAGCCGCACTGACACTTTTTCGCTCGCGGTCGTGCTGTTTGAAATGCTGACCGGCCAGACACCGTTCGAGCGTCCGCCGTGCAAGGATCACGTATTGTTGACGCGCATTGTGACCGAGCCGGCGTTGAAACCGTCGCAGTTCAATCCAGGCGTGCCGGCGGAAATTGACGCGATTATCAGTACCGCGCTCACCAAAGCGCCGCAGGGCCGCTATCAGAGCGCGGCGAAATTCGCGGATGCGTTGCGCAGCGTCAAGCTGCCGGGCTGATCTACGGGCTGTTCTACGTAATGACCGTAACGCAGACGTTGCCACTAGTGGCAACGCGCGCCGCCGCAGGTAGAATAACCGCATGAACCTCGAACAAATCCGCATCGATTTCATTCCCGAACAGGATCGCCTGCTCATGCGGCTGGCGAGCGCCGATCGCAGTGAGGTGCTGCTGTGGCTCACGCGCCGCTGCGTGCGGCTGTTGTGGCCGCTGCTCATGAAAATGACCGAGTCGGCGCCGCATATCGCGCAACAGCCGCTGCCCGAAGCGCGTCAGGCGCTGCTCGGCATGCAGCGCGAGCAGGCGTTGTCGAAGGCCAACTTCTCGCGCCCGTACGATGCCGAAAACCGCGAACGTCCGCTGGGCGCCGAGCCGATTGTGGTCGCGCGGCTCAACACCGGGCGCAACAAGAAGGGCAAACACGTGCTCATGCTGATGCCGCAGCAAGGGCAGGGCGTGACGCTCGCGCTTGAAGACACGCTGCTGCATGGCCTGTGCAAATTGCTGCAGGATGTCGTCGCCAAAGCCGATTGGGATATTGCACTGGCAGTGCCGGCCAGCGCAGTGGCGACGGTAGCCGATGACGCGCCGCGCGTGCTGAACTGACGCTGTTCAACCAACCGTCCAGCCGCGCAAAACGTCGACGCGGTAAGCGGGATCAGCCAGAAATAATATTGACGGAGAGGCAATCGAATGGCGAAACGCTGGCAACAACGTCCCGCGGGTTCCAACTGGGGCGAATTCGGGGATGATGATCAGCATGGTCGAATGAACCTGCTGACCGCCGAGCGCCGGTTGCGCGCAATGAACGAGGTGCGCACCGGCCAAGTATTCTGCCTGTCGCATCCGCTCGACCGCCCGGGCGGCAACGTGCTCAATACCGGGCGCTTTCCGCCGGTATTTCATCCGGTCTTCAAACCGGGCGGTGAAGTGTATTTCAATCTCGCGATGCAGGAGAGCGATCCGCGCCACACCGACGTGGGGTCCGACGAGGCGATCATGCTGTATTCGCAGTACTCGACGCACTGGGACGGCTTTGCGCACAAGGGCACGATGTTTGACGCCGACGGTGACGGTGTTGCCGAAAAGGTTTCGTACAACGGCTTTCATCTCGTCGATGGCGCAGGCCGCGGGCTTTACGGCGAGCTCGGCGCAGTCGCGTTGTCGGTCGCCGAGATGGCGATGACCGGCGTGCAGGGCCGCGCGGTGATGGTCGATCTGCGCCATCATTTCAAAGACGAGCGCGTGGCCGTCACGTGGGAAATGCTCGAGCGCATTTTAAAAGACGATGAGGTCATCGTCGAAAAGGGCGACATTCTGTGCCTGCATACTGGCCTTGGGCAGCTGATTCGCGATGCGAACGGCAAACTCGATAACTCGATCAAGACCCAATGCGCGGTGCTCGACGGTTATGACCAGCGCCTGCTCGAATGGATTGCCGATACCGGCATTGCTGCAATCGCGGCCGATAATCTCGCGGTGGAAAGATCGTCGACGCTGGGCGCCGATCCGCGGTTGGCGCACCGCGGGCCGCAACTGCCGCTGCATGAGCATTGCCTGGTGAAGCTCGGCATTCACCTCGGGGAATTGTGGTACCTGACCGAATTGGCGGCGTGGCTGCGCAACAATAATCGCAGCCGGTTTTTGCTCACGGCGCCGCCGCTGCGCATGCCGGGCGCCGCCGGTTCGCCGGTGACGCCGATTGCGACTGTTTAACGGCGCAAGCGTGCAAAACGAAATGAATCACCTGAAAGCGAAATCTGTTCACATCACCGGCATCGCGGTTTGCGCCGCGTGCCTGGGTACTGCGATTGCGCAGGGCGCCGACTCGAACTTTCCAACCAAGCCGATCCGCTTCATCGTGCCGACGGCGCCTGGCGGCGGCTCGGATTTGATCGCGCGCTCACTGGGTCAGAAGTACACGCAGGCATGGGGCCAGCAAGTCGTCGTCGATCATCGGCCCGGCGCCGGCATGACGATCGGCATTGATCTGGTTGCGAAGGCGACGCCTGACGGCCATACGGTCATCATCGTCAATCCGTCGCACGCGATCAATTCGACGCTGATGGCACGGCTGCCGTACGACGCAGTGCGCGACTTTATTCCGATCACCGTGATCGCGACCCAGGCGTACGCGGTGGTCGTATCGCCGTCGCTGCCGGCAAAAAATGTGCGCGAGTTAATCGGGCTCGCGAAAGCCAAACCGCGCGAGCTGAGTTATGCGTCGTCAGGACCTGGATCGGCATCGCATCTCGCGACCGAAATGCTGAGCGGCATGACTGGCATCGAGATGATCCACGTTCCGTATAAAGGAACGGGCCCGGCAGTTCTCGACCTCATCAGCGGCCGCGTTCAGATTTACATTAATCCGCTGCTCGCGGTGATTGGCGCGGTCGAGACCGGCCGCTTGCGCGTGATCGCCGTGACCTCGGCGCAGCGTGTCAAGTCGCTGCCCGACATCCCGACGGTGGCGGAATCCGGCGTGCCCGGCTACCAGGCTTCAAACTGGTACGGATTCGCCGCGCCAGCGAAAACGCCGCGCGCGCTGATCATGAAATTAAACCAGGAATTCGCGCGCATCATGGCATCGCCCGACGTGCGCGAAAGGCTTCTGAGTGTGGGCATGGAGCCGGCGACGACGACGCCCGAGCAGTACACTGAATTCGTCAAAGCGGAAATCGTGAAGTGGACGCGCGTCGTGAAGACCGCGGGGATACACGCCGATTAGTTGCGTAATGTGCGCTGACGCGGCTAAGTGGCGAGAAATGCGTCCATGGTCAGCGCAATTTCCGGGAAACCCTTGAGGACTGCTTTGTCCGCGGTTACCAGTGGAACGGAAAGCGCTGCCGCAAGTGCAACGAATTCGCAGTCATAAGCCGACAGGCGCGATTTTTCAACGATGCGGAATACCCCGGCACTGGAAACGAGATGCTCGCCGCCGGTGAGTGCTTCCTCCATGGCATCCATGACACGGGCGCATTGCACCCGGGACAAACTCCCGTCCCTGAGATAGCCCGTGAGTATGTTTCGCATTTCGGAGCGCCATAAAACCGGCGCATGCCAATCGGGGTCTCTGACGCGAACTCGTTGAGCTGCGGAAGTAAGCGGACCGTTCAGCCAGCAATAAGCGATGACATTGCTGTCAACCACGATCACGCGCGGCCCTGGCACTTGTAGCGCTCGACCTTCCGGTGTTCGATCCGGGGCAGCCGGGCCGTAAAGGCGTGCAATCTGCCGGCATGCACCTCGGGGTCGATCGGCGGCGCTG
>JANXRI010000173.1 GCA_025353085.1 Betaproteobacteria bacterium | reverse complement strand
CTCGCGGCCGGAAGTCACCGCGGTATTCGTCTCGACACCGGAAGGCGAGCACGCTGCGCCCGTCAAAAAAGCGCTTGAACTCGGCAAGCCGGTGCTCGTCGAGAAACCGCTCGCATTAACGCTCGCCGACGCCGACGACATACTCGACACCTGGCGCAAAACCGGCGGCGACCTGCGCATCGGCTACAGCCGGCGCTTCAAGGAATG
This sequence comes from Betaproteobacteria bacterium, assembly GCA_025353085.1. Classification (GTDB taxonomy): domain Bacteria; phylum Pseudomonadota; class Gammaproteobacteria; order Burkholderiales; family SG8-41; genus PALSA-1004. The sequence continues at coordinate 1,847 of JANXRI010000173.1, read as the reverse complement.
TTTCCTGCGGGCCAAAGAGCAGATGCTGCACGGCCGGCTCGGACGCGTCGTCGGCGGCACGGCGCGCGTCTACAACTCTCGCGCGCAGGCGTTTTCGATTTTAAAGCGCGATGCGCATGCCACACCAGTCGTCGACGTGCTCACCTACTACGTCGATTTAATGTGCTGGTTTCTCGAGGGCAACCGGCCGGTTGAAGTGATCGCGCGCGGTCAAACCGGTATTTTCAAGGCCGCGGGTTATAGCGCACAGGACGTAACGTGGGGCATCGTCACGATGGCCGACGGCGCGGTGATTAATCTCGGCGTGAGCTATGCGCTGCCCACGCGCTATCCCACGCTCGGCCAGTCGGATCGCGTCGAGCTGCTCGGCGCGGAAGGCACGATGATCATCGACGACGATCACATGGAGCACGTGCTTTTTTCGGAGCGCGGCATCCCGCATGCGTATGTGCCCGATCACAACGTCGAGATGGCTTTTCTCGGCAGCAATACCGCCGGCGACTGGGCGTGCGGCGACTTCTGGGGGCCGCTCGCGAACGAAACGCGTTCGTGGCTCGATCATCTCGTTACCGGTGCGCCAACCATGCACACGACACCCGAGCAGGCGCGCATCACGCTCGAGACGACGATTGCGATCGAGCGCGCGGCGAACACCGGGCAGACGATCCGGTTGCCGCTGGAAACTTAGGATTGAGGATCGAAGATTGAAAATTGAAACTTCTTTCGCGCGAGTGCTGCTCGTGGCAGCCCTGCTCGCAGGCAACGCATTCGCGCAGACTTATCCGACGCATCCGATCCGCCTTATTTCCCCGAATCCCGCAGGCGGTGCGAACGACACGATTGCGCGCATCGTCGTGAATAAATTAACCGAAGTGTTGGGGATGCAGGTCGTGATCGACAATCGCGGCGGTGGCGGCGGCGTCATTGGCGGGGAAATCGCCGCGCATGCAACGCCCGATGGCTACACGCTACTGGCAGGCTCGGTGTCGACGCATTCTTTCGCGCCGTTGATTCATGTGAAGCTCGGTTACGACCCGGTGCGCGACTTCGAGCCGATATCGTTGTTCGCCATCGCGCAGAATCTGCTCGTGGTCAATCCGTCAGTGCCGGCTGCCAATGTTCGCGAGTTGATCGCGCTCGCAAAGTCGCGACCCGGCGTGCTTAACTACGCTTCGGGCGGCAACGGTTCAACAAGCCACTTCGCAGTCGCCTTGTTCGTAAGCGTCGCCGATATCATGAAACAAACCGTGCACGTTCCGTATAAGGGCGGCGCGCCGGCGATCACTGCGACTATTGCCGGCGAAACGCAGTTTTATTTCGGTCCGATGGCGGGCGGCAGCGTGCCGCACGTGAAGGCGGGGCGCCTCAAAGCGCTGGCGGTCGGCGGCGGCAAGCGTTCGCCGGTTTTGCCCGATGTGCCGACGGTCGCCGAATCGGGACTGCCCGCCTATAAAGCCGCCGGCTGGTTCGGCCTCTTTGCGCCGGCGAAGACGCCGCGCGCGATCGTGCTGCGTCTCAACCAGGCAGTTGTCAAAGCGATGAGCGCGCCCGATGTCACGCAAAGGTTTGTCGATCTGGCCGTCGATCCGGTCACCAATACACCGGAGGAGCTGCGCATCTTCGTCGCCGATCAACTTGAGTTCCATCGCAGCATGGTGACCAGGCTCGGCATTAAATTCGACTGAGGCACCGATACATTTTGAGAGGGTTGCGATGCGACTTCATCTGCTGGTAAGTGCGCTGTTGTGTGCCGCGGGATTTGCTATCGCGCAGTCCCCGGGCGATGACTTATTGCAGGGTGCTCAGCGCAAGGCGGGCGCCGCATTCAGCGAACTGCAGAAAACCGA
>JANXRI010000085.1 GCA_025353085.1 Betaproteobacteria bacterium | reverse complement strand
TGGGAAAGCCAAATGGTGCCGGGTAAAGGATTCGAACCCTCGACCGTCGCATTACAAATGCGCTGCTCTACCAACTGAGCTAACCCGGCCCGGCGCTGATTTTCTCATATTTGGCGCCTTGTCCTGCAATATCCGCAAGGGATCGATGGGCACAATGCGCTTAGCGCGCGGGTTGGGGTACAGGCTCGAGCGTGTTTTCGATATGCCGCACGCGGTCACCAACTTTCAAATCGGGTTCCATCTCATGCGTGACAAAACCAAACTGGCCATTGTCGTAGCGCACGGTCACTTCCCACGCCACCCGAGTGGTTGGCTCACGCGCCACGCGTTGCGGTCCGCCGGCGCCAAAGCTGAACAGCGGCACTGCGCGCGTTTCATTGCCGGTCCCGCCGGCATGCGGCGATGATGCGATACTTGGCAACAAGTTGCGCTCGGGCGCCACCGGTTTTTCGATGCGCCGGATGTTGTAGACCATGCCGCACTCGGGACACAAAATCACCACGCGTGGTCCGCCCGCCGGCGTTTCATCCGCAGCCGTCGCATCGAGTGCGACGACAACGAGTGTCAACAACGCGAGAATGCCGAAGTAACGTGTGCAAGAATCACGGTGCATGGGGTGAGCGGTCATATCGACACCTATAAAGCTGATTATCCTGACGTTCGAGTAGGCAACGAGGTGCGGATATTTATTTCACGATTTGGAGTCGCGGCTTGCCGCCGGGTGCCGGCGGGGGCGGCTCCGATTCTGAAGGAGCGGCGGAACCCTGCTCCGGCTGGAAAAACAGCCCCTGGCTGTTTTCTTTGGCGAACACGCCCTGCACCGCCGTGATCGGAACCGAGCATTCGCGCGAAACGCCTGAGAACCGTGCGGCAAACTGAATGATGTCGTCGCCTACGGTCAACCGGTGCGCCGCGTCGGGGCTGATGTTGAGGACGATTTCGCCGTTTTTTACATGCTCCATCGGCACGCGCGTGTTCCCGTCCACTTTGACCGACAGGTAGGCCGTCAACCCACTGTCGCTGCACCATTCGCAAATGGCGCGGATCAGATAAGGTTTGGTCGAACGCTCTCTGGCCATGGTTTCGAGTGCCGGTTACTTACGCATGACCTTTTCAGACGCGGTCAGCGAGTCGATGAACGCGGGACGGCTGAAGAGTCGTTCCGCGTATTTCATGAGAGGCGCCGCTTGTTTGGGCAGTTGTACGTCGTAGTAATCAAGCCGCCACAAAAGGGGAACGATCGCGACGTCGAGCATCGAAAATTCGTCGCCCAGCATGTATTTTTGCTTGGTGAATACCGGCGCTATCTGCGCCAAATTGTCGCGGATAGAGGCCCGCGCTTTGTCAGCAATACGCTGATTGCCTTTTTCGAGCGTTTCGACGTGCGTGAACATTTCGTGCTCGAAGCGAAATAGGAAAAGCCGCGCGCGTGCGCGCATCACCGGATCGGCCGGCATCAGCTGCGGATGCGGAAAGCGATCGTCGATGTACTCGTTGATGATGTTCGATTCGTACAACATCAAATCGCGTTCGACCAGCACCGGCACCTGGTTGTAAGGATTCATCACCGCGAGATCTTCGGGCTTGTTGTGCAAGTCGACGTCGACGATCTGGAAATCCATGCCCTTTTCGTACAACACGTTGCGGCAACGCTGGCTGAAAGGACAGGTCGTGCCTGAATATAGAGTCATCATATTGGCACCGTTTAGTGAATGTTTTTCCAGTAAGACTTCTTGAGGGCGTACACGAGCACCAGCAGCAAACCCAGCAGCATCAATACATAAAAGCCGACCCGACGGCGTTCAAGGCGCGCGGGCTCCGCCATATACGTCATGTAATTGACGATGTCGGTAACCGCCTTGTCATACTCGACGTGCGACAGCGCGCCGTTGCCCGGCGTCAGCGTTTTCAGCACAAAGCGCTCTACGGTCTTGCCGTCTTTTATTTCGTGGCCCTCTTCAAGCTGAGCGACGCCTTTGGTTGCGATCAGCGCCGCCCTGGCCGCGTGTTCCGACTCGAAGACTTCTTCGTGCAATTGCGCCTGCCCGCTCAACTGCCACAATACGTGCGGCATGCCGACGTTCGGATACACGAGATTGTTCCAGCCGGTCGGCCGCGACGGATCGCGATAGAACGATCGCAAGTATGAAAATATCCAGTCGGAGCCGGTACCCGCGCCCGAACTGCGCGCGCGCGCCGTCACGGTTAAATCCGGCGGCGCAACGCCGAACCACGCCTTGGCATCTTTGCGGTCCATCCCGACCTGCATCAGCTCGCCGACCTTGACACCCGTAAAGATCAAATTGTCCTTGATCTGCGCTTCAGTGAGTTCAAGATCCTGCAACCGGTTGTAGCGCATGTAGCTCGCGGTATGGCAGTTAAGGCAATAGTTGATGAAAAGCTTGGCGCCGTTTTGCAGCGACGCAACGTCGTGCGAATTGATCGGCGCCGTTTGCAGCCGCGCTCCTTCCGACGCGACCGTCGCGAACGAGGCGAACGATGCAACGCAAACCACGGCGCGGATAAACCGGCCGAATACAATGCTTACCATGTCAGCCTCGCCGGTTCGGGTTTGCATTGATCGATCTTCGAATACCATGGCATCAGGATGAAAAACAGGAAATAGATCGCCGTGCAAATGCGCGCGACCACCGTGGCGCGGTCAGCATTGCCCAGCCACGCGCCGAACTGTCCCCATACATTCGTGGGCTCGGTTCCCAAGTAGCCCAACAGCAGGAACACGATGACGAACAGCGCCAACGCGGTCTTGAACACCGGTCCTTTGTAACGGACCGACTTGACCGGGCTGCGATCGAGCCATGGCATGAGGAACAGGATCATCGTCGAGGCGCCCATCGCAAGCACGCCCGGAAATTGCGAATTGAAGAGCGGCGGTATCGCGCGAAGGATGGAGTAAAAAGGCGTGAAATACCAGACCGGTGCAATGTGCTGCGGCGTATTCAGCGGATCGGCGGGAATGAAATTGTTGTACTCGAGAAAGTAGCCGCCCATTTCCGGCAGGAAAAACATAATCACCGAAAATACGATCAGGAACACTACAACGCCGAGCGCATCCTTGACCGTGTAATAAGGATGCGAGTAAATGCCGTCGAGCGGCAGCCCGGTCTGCGGGTCTTTCGGCTGCTTCTTGATCTCGACGCCGTCCGGATTGTTGGAGCCGACTTCATGCAGCGCGGCCAGATGCGCGGCAACGAGCCCCAGCAGCACCAGCGGAATTGCGATCACATGGAAAGCGAAAAACCGATTGAGTGTCGCGTCCGATACGACGTAATCACCGCGGATCCAGATCGACAGGTCTTCACCGATGAACGGCACGGCGCCGAACAGGTTGACGATCACCTGTGCGCCCCAATACGACATCTGGCCCCACGGCAACAGGTAGCCGAAAAACGCTTCAGCCATCAGACACAGGTAAATCAGCATACCGAATATCCACAGCAATTCGCGCGGCTTGCGATAGGAGCCATACAGCAACCCGCGGAACATATGCAGGTAAATACAGATGAAAAACGCCGACGCGCCGGTCGAATGCATGTACCGGATGATCCAGCCGCCCCAGACGTCGCGCATGATGTATTCGACCGACGCGAACGCATGTGCGGCGTCGGGCTTGTAGTTCATGGTCAGAAATATGCCCGTCAATATTTGCAGCACCAGCACGAAAGCCGACAGCGAGCCGAAGTAGTACCAGAAATTAAAGTTTTTCGGTGCGACGTACTTGCCCCATTGCTCTTCCCACATCTTGATGAGCGGGAAACGGGCGTCGACCCAGGTCAACAGGCCATTCAAAGGGCCGGCGCCGGTCACGGGTTGTTTTTCCGCAGCGGCCATGTCTACGCTCCCTTGGTATCGTCGCCGATGATGATCTTGGCATCGCCGACAAACTTATAGGGTGGCACCCGCAGGTTGGTCGGCGCGGGCGAGCCCTGGAACACGCGGCCGGCAAAATCGAATTTCGAACCGTGGCACGGGCAGAAAAATCCGCCGTTCCAGTCCTGCCCCATGTCGCCCTTGGCCTCGACCGACTTGTACTGGGGCGAGCAACCGAGGTGGGTGCATACGCCTTCAAGCACGACAATGTCCGGCTTGATCGAGCGATATTCGTTTTTCGCGTACTCCGGCTGTTGCGGAACATCGGAATTCGGGTCCGACGCGCGCGCGTCGCTTTTCTTGATGCCCTCGAGCATTTCTTTGGTGCGGTTCACGATCCACACCGGTTTGCCGCGCCATTCGACAATCTGCATTTCGCCGGGCGCCAATTTGCTGATGTCCGCCTCGACGGGGGCGCCGGCAGCTTTCGCACGTTCGGATGGAAACATACTGCCCGCAAACGGCACGGCCGTTGCGGCGGCGGCAACACCGCCCACTACGCCGGTAGCGGCCATCAAAAAGCCGCGTTTACCTTTATCTACCTGCTGGTCCGACATGGATTTCCCCGGGGGCGAATTGGCAAAAGACCGCTAGTTTAGCGAATTCCGCACGAAAAATTAAGTACAACCTGAAAATAGTCCATTGGTTCAGGCGATTGCACGCGGCTGCGACTGACAAGACGCCCACCTTAAGAAGGTTAAACGGGGTTCGGAATATCGATAAAGTGATGTTCGAGGCCGAACTGGGCGGCGAGATGTTCGCCGAGTGCATTGATGCCATAACGCTCGGTCGCATGATGGCCCGCAGCAATGTAAGCAACGCCGCTTTCGCGCGCGAGATGCACCGTCTGCTCCGAAATTTCACCTGAGATATACGCGTCGGCACCCAGACGAACTGCATCTTCAAGATAATTTTGCGCCGCGCCCGTGCACCACGCGACGCGGCGCACGAGCTTCTGCGGGTCGCCGATAATTTGCGGTGTGCGATCAAGCCGGGCGGAGATTCGCGCGCCGAGTTCGCCGATGGTGAGCGGCGCGCCGAATATGCCATGCGCACCGAGGTCCTGCTCGCCAAACCGGCCGTCGAAGGGCAGGTCAAGTTTGCGCCCGAGCTGCGCATTGTTGCCGACGTCGGCATGGGCGTCGAGCGGCAGATGAAACGCCAACAAATTGAGGTTGTTTTTGAGCAACAGCGCGAGACGTTCACGCCGGACGCCGGTCACGCGCCCATCTTCGCCACGCCAGAAATAGCCGTGATGCACGAGTAGCGCATCGGCGCCATGCTCGATCGCCGCTCGCACAAAATCGAGTGAGGCTGTGACGCCGGTTGCGATAACGCGGACTTCGGCGCGGCCTTCCACCTGCAGGCCGTTGGGGCAGTAATCGCGGAAACGGGCAATTTCGAGATACAGATTGAGATAGGTTTCGAGCTCGGTGCGTTGCATGGTAAAAAAGCGGCTCGACGGGGTCACGACCGCCGACCGCTAGTCCTGCCGTGGCCCGCCATCGACGCGCTCGGCTATTTTGGCAGGCGTCGCTTCGTCATCCGCATCCGCCGTGACAGTTTTTCCCATCATGCCCGCGCATATGATCCCGAGTTCATACAGTACCCACAGCGGCCCCGCGAGCATCAACTGCGAAATCACATCGGGGGGCGTAAACACCGCCCCCACTACGAATGCGCCCACAATCACATAGGGCCGGATTTCCCGCAGTTTTTCGACGGTGACCATATTCATGCGCACGAGCAGCACGACCGCAACCGGCACTTCAAACGTCACACCGAACGCGATGAACATGGTCAGCGCAAAACTCAGGTATTTCTCGATGTCGGTCATCCATGCGACACCCTCGGGCGCAATCGACGCCATGAACTTGAACACGACCGGGAAAACGAGGAAGTACGCAAATGCCATCCCTGCGATAAAAAGCAGCGTGCTCGTTATGATCAACGGCAACACGAGCCGTTTTTCATGCGTGTACAAACCCGGCGCCACGAACGCCCAGATCTGGAACAACACGTACGGCAGCGCGATTACAAATGCGATCAGCAACGCGACTTTCATCGGCACCAGGAAAACGCCCACGACGTCGGTTGCGATCATCTGGCCGCCTTGCGGCAGCACAGCGAGCAGCGGCTGCGCGAGCAGAGAGTACAAATCCTTGGCCCACGGGAAAAGGCACAAAAAAACGATCAGTACCGCGAGTATGGCGCGCAGCAAGCGGTCGCGCAGCTCGACCAGATGCGAGATGAAAGTGTCTTGGGTAGTCATGGGGTGTGCCGGCTCCGCACCGGTCGCGTCTGCATCAAGCGCGCTTGCTTGCCGGCGTCGACGCGTCTGACCCCAGATCGAGGTTGGCCTGAGTGTTCGGCTCGGCCGCCGGCGCGGTGACAGCAGCAGCCGGCTGCGCAACAGCGCTGATCGGCGTCTCAGCGGGTGGCTGCACCGCTTCGGCAGCAGACGAGGCAATGCTGTTCAGTTCCGACCTGGTCGTCGTGATTTCCTGGTGGACCGTCTGATGGATGGCCTGCGCCGCATCCTGTACCGTGGCCTGCAATTTACGCAACTCGTCGAGTTCCATCTCGCGGCTGATGTCGGCCTTGACGTCGTTCACGTAGCGTTGCATGCGGCCGAACAAGTGGCCGAGCGTACGCGCTACTTTCGGCAAACGTTCGGGGCCGATCACGATCAGCGCGACGACCGCAATAACAACGATTTCCGAAAATCCGACGTCAAACATGGAATCAAAGCTCTAACTTAACGGTTGCGTTCATTTCAGGCGTTCTCTGCGCGTGACATACACAAGGGGACCGGCCACTGGTTCAGAGAACTGCGGGTCAAACGAGATTCAAGAACCGAGGACCGCGCTCCGCTAACGGCAACGCGCAGGCTGTGAGACCTCACGCCCTCGGCTGTGCTTCCTTCTTCACTTCACCTTCGATCGTCTGACCGGCGGCGGGATGGATTTCAGGCTGCGGCGTCGCGGCCTTGTCGTCTTCCGACTTCATGCCATCCTTGAAACCTTTAACTGCGCCACCCAGATCAGTGCCGAGGTTGCGCAGTTTTTTTGTGCCGAAAATCAGCACGACCACGACCAGCACGATCAGCCAGTGCCAAATACTCAATGAGCCCATGCGTTTACACTCCTGTGACTTGACCGACGCCCGCTTTAACGAGCGCTTGAATGCGGATTACTGTTTCAGTTTGCGCTTCCTGCGCTACCTTCAGTTACATCGCGAGCACTCGCCGACTCATTGCAATCGACTACGTGCGAGATGCCTTTTCATCGACGCCCGAGATGCCTTCGCGCCGATGCAATTCTGCCAGTACGTCGTCGCTCGTGAGACCGTGCCACGCGAGTAACACCAGGCAATGAAACCATAAATCGGCGGTTTCACGTACGAGATGCAGTTTATCACCGTCCTTAGACGCCAGCAGGGTTTCCGCCGCCTCTTCGGCGACCTTCTTGAGTATCGCGTCCTGACCTTTGCCAAAGAGGCCGGCGACATATGAGCTCGCCGCATCGGCACCTTTGCGCTCGACAATGGTCGTTGACAGGCGCTGCAATATGGTCGGGTCGATCATTTGCGGTAGATGTCCTGTGGATTCTTGAGCACGGGGTCCGTCATCACCCACTCGCCATTAACGAGTTTTTGATAAAAGCAGCTATACCGGCCGGTATGGCATGCAATGCCGCCGCTCTGTTCGACTTCGAGCAATATGACGTCCTCGTCGCAATCGAGCCGGATGCCCAGCACCTTTTGCACATGGCCGGACTCTTCGCCTTTATGCCAGATTTTCTTGCGCGTACGCGACCAGTAATGGACTTCGCCCGTTTGCGTTGTCCGCTTCAGAGCCTCACGATTCATCCACGCCAGCGTCAACACCCGGCCGCTCAAGGTTTCCTGGGCAATCGCCGGCACGAGCCCGTCTTGTGCCCAGTTTATTTTGTTAAGCCAGTGGTCGGACATAGGTGAGCACCGTAGCGTGAGGGTCGACACTTCGTAAACCGTGATTTTACCGCGTCCATTTCATAATCTCACCTCGATGCCACGCGCGGCCATCAATTGCTTGGCCTGTCCGACCGTGAACTCGCCATAGTGAAAAATGCTGGCCGCCAAGACCGCGTCAGCATGGCCCTGCGCGATGCCGTCAACTAGATGCTCAAGGTTGCCAACGCCGCCGCTCGCAATGACCGGAATACTCAGAGCGTCGGAAAATGCGCGAGTGAGTTCAATATCGAAGCCAGCTCGCGTGCCGTCGCGGTCCATGCTGGTAAGCAAAATTTCTCCGGCGCCGAGTTCCTGCGCGTGGCGGCCCCACTCGAGCGCGTCGAGTCCGGTCGCCCGGCGCCCGCCGTGGGTGTAAACCTCCCAATGCGCCGGACCGGGCCCTTCAACGCGCTTCGCATCGACTGCGACAACTATGCATTGCGATCCGTAATGGCTGCTCGCATCGGCGATCAATTGCGGCGTTTGTACCGCGGCGGTATTGATGCTTATTTTGTCGGCACCCGCGTTGAGCAGGCGTCTGACGTCTTCGACTTTTCGTACGCCGCCGCCGACTGTCAACGGAATGAAAACCTGAGTCGCAACGGCTTCCACGATATGCAGTATCAGATCGCGATTGTCGCTGCTCGCGGTGATGTCGAGAAAGGTAATCTCATCGGCGCCCTGTTTGTTATAGCGCGCAGCGACCTCCACCGGATCCCCGGCATCGCGCAAACCGACGAAATTGATGCCTTTGACGACGCGCCCGGCGTTCACGTCGAGACACGGAATGATGCGCTTGGCGAGCATGCAGGGGTCGGGGGTCGGGATTGAGGATTGAGTAAACTGTTTTACCCCTCGATCCTCAATCCTTTTTCTTTGACAGCTTATCAGCGAGCGTCTGCGCGGCGGCGAAATCAAGCGTGCCCTGATACACCGCGCGGCCGGTGATCGCACCGGTGATACCTTCGGATTCGACTTTGCACAGCGCCTTGACATCTTCCAGATCGGCAATGCCGCCGCTTGCGATTACCGGCACCGATAATTGGCGCGCAAGCTCGACGGTCGCCTCTATATTGACGCCCGTCAGCATGCCGTCGCGGCCGATATCGGTGTAGATGATGGCTTCGCTCCCGTAGTCTTCGAACTTCTTCGCGAGATCGATCACGTCGTGGCCGGTCATTTTCGACCAGCCGTCGACTGCAACTTTGCCATCCCTGGCATCGAGCGCAACCATCACGTGGCCGGTGAAAGCGCTGCATGCGTCGTGCAAAAAGCCCGGCGTCTTGACGGCGGCCGTGCCGATGATCACGTAGGTGATGCCGCTGTCGATATAGCGCTCGATGGTATCGAGATCGCGAATGCCGCCGCCTAATTGAACCGGAATGCGGTCGCCAACGGCGGCAAGTATTGCTTTTATAGCCGCTTCGTTTTTCGGTTTGCCGGCGGCCGCGCCGTTGAGGTCGACGACGTGCAAACGGCGTGCGCCCTGCTTTACCCATTGGGCGGCCATCGCACCGGGGTCTTCAGAAAAAATCGTGGCGTTTTCCATGACGCCCTGCTTCAGGCGCACGCACTTGCCATCCTTGAGATCGATCGCGGGAATAATCAGCATGCTGCCGGAATACAGATCACGAATAGTTCGCAGAATCGCGGAGTGAGTCTTGCCAGTGGCGAGAACGAAGCGCGAAAGGGCGGCTGGCTTTGGTCAAGGCGTAATGAATCGCGGTTAAAAATCATGATACTACACGCTCAGGCCGCTCGCATAGCGCTTCAACCCACCGCCAGCCGGCGCGGTCGCGCGAGCCAGCTCACCGGCTGCCACCGCACAAAGTTGCTCAGCACTTGAAGCCCGTCCGCGCCGCTTTTCTCCGGGTGAAATTGCACTGCAAATACATTGTCACGCGCGATTGCACAGGTGAACGGTAGCGGATAATCGCTGGTGCCCGCGATCATCGACGAGTCCGCCGTTTCGACATAGTAGCTGTGCACAAAATAGAAATGCGCCTGGTCAGTCACGCCTTGCCATAACGGATGCGCGGCCACCTGTCGCACTCGATTCCAGCCCATATGCGGCACTTTTACGCGCTCACCGTCCGCGGTTGTCATTGAGCCCGCAAAGCGCCGCACCTGCCCCGACAGAACGTCAAGACAGCCGACATTGCCTTCTTCGCTGCTTGCGAACAACATTTGCAGGCCTATGCAAATACCGAGAAAGGGCTTCGTGTATGCGGCCTCGAGCACCGCTTTGTGCAACCCGTGGGCATCAAGTTCGCGCATGCAGTCAGGCATCGCGCCTTGACCGGGGAACACCACGCGCGCCGCCGCCGCGACAACGGCGGGATCGCTCGTGACGGTGATTTTAAGATCCGGCGCGGCCTGCATGAGCCGGGTCGAAACCGAATGCAGGTTGCCCATCCCATAATCGATGACGGCGATATCAGTCATAACTTCGTTACTTGAAAAGGGCGCGCGATCGCTAAAGGCTACCCTTGGTCGAAGGCACACCCTTCATACGAGGATCGAGTTCGACTGCCATGCGCAACGCGCGTCCAAACGCTTTGAACGCGGTCTCCGCCTGATGATGCGCATTGTCGCCTTTGAGATTGTCGACATGCAGCGTGACAAGCGCATGGTTGGTAAAGCCCTGGAAAAATTCATGGACCAGATCGACGTCGAACTCGCCGATGCGCGCGCGGACGAAATCGATTTTCAAGCCGAGTCCCGGGCGGCCCGACAGATCCACCACCACGCGCGACAGCGCCTCGTCGAGCGGCACATAAGCATGCCCATACCGCCGCACGCCGTCCTTGCTCCCGAGCGCCTTGGCGAACGCCTGCCCCAGCGTGATGCCGATGTCTTCAACGGTGTGATGAGCGTCGATGTGCAAATCGCCCTTCGCGTCGATCTCGAGATCGAATACGCCGTGGCGCGCGACCTGGTCCAGCATGTGATCGAGAAAAGGCACGCCGGTGGCGAGCTTGCTGATGCCGCTGCCATCGAGATCCAGCGAAACGCTGATTTGCGTTTCCTTGGTGTTGCGAATGACTTTCGCTTGCCGTGCCATGATGTGCGCGAACCTTGAATAACTATCTGTTTCAACTAGTATAAACGATTTGCCGCAACGCATCGATCAAACCCGCGCACTGTTCGTCGGTACCAATCGTAATGCGCAAGAAAGACGAGATCCGCGGCGGATTGCGAAAATGCCGCACGATGATGCTGCGTTCCCGCAGTTTCGCCGCGATAGCTTCACCGTCGCGCCCCGGAAAACGCGCAAACACAAAATTCGCCGCCGAGGGCAGCACTTCAGAGCCGAGTGACTGCAGGTTCGCCACCAGCGTTTTCTTTGACGCTATCACTTTGGCGCACATCGCCGCGAAGTACTCGTCGTCTTCCATCGCCGCTGTCGCGCCCGCTTGAGCGAACCGATCGAGCGGATATGAATTGAAGCTGTCCTTCACGCGAGTCAACGCCTCGATTAATTGCGAATGGCCCGTCGCGTAACCAACGCGCAAGCCCGCGAGCGCGTGCGATTTCGAAAGCGTGTGCGTGACCAATAACTGCGGATATTGCTCGATCAACGGCACGCATGACACGCCGCCGAAGTCGACATACGCTTCGTCGACCACCACGACTGACGCCGTGTTCGCTTTGAGCAGGCGCTCGATTTCAGCCACTGGCACCAGCCGGCCCGTCGGCGCATTCGGATTCGGAAAAATAATGCCGCCGTTCGCACGCTCATAATCGCCGACGTCGATTTCAAACGCCGCATTGAGCGGCACTTGCACATACGCGATGTCGTACAACGCGCAGTACACCGGGTAAAAACTATACGTGATGTCCGGAAAAAGCACGGGCGCGGCGTGCTTCAGCAGCGCGTGGAACACATGCGCGAGCACTTCATCCGACCCATTGCCGACGAACACCTGCGCGGGCGTGAGGCCATGCCGCCGCGCAATCGCCGCGCGCAACTTGTCGCTGCCAGGGTCGGGATACAAGCGCAGCGAGTCGCCGATTTCTGCGCGCAGCGCATCGATCACCTTGCGGCTGGGTCCGTACGGACTTTCGTTGGTATTGAGCTTGATCAGGTTCGGCAACTTCGGCTGCTCGCCCGGCACATAAGGCGTGAGGCCGTGCACGACCTTGCTCCAATAGCGGCTCATCGGCTGATCACTTCATCCGCTTTTTATTTCATTCGGTAGGCGGCCGAACGCGCGTGGGCGTCCAGGCCTTCGCCGCGCGCGAGCTCGATTGCAATTGCGCCAAGTGCGGCCGCGCCTTTTTTCGACACGCCTATGACGCTCGAGCGCTTCTGGAAATCATAAACCCCGAGCGGCGAGGAAAAACGCGCGGTACGCGAAGTCGGCAGCACGTGATTAGGCCCGGCGCAATAATCGCCGAGCGCTTCTGAAGTATAGGCACCCAGAAAAATCGCGCCGGCATTGCGTATCTTGGGCAACAGCGCTTCGGCATTCGCCACCGACAATTCAAGATGCTCGGGCGCGACCTGGTTTGCAATCGCGCACGCCTCGTCGAGATCGCGTACTTCGATCAACGCGCCGCGCTTTTCGAGCGCGGCTTTGATTACGATTTGCCGTGGCATCGTCGGCAGGAGGCGCTCGATACTCGCTGCCACTCGATCTAGATAGCGCGCCCCGGGTGCCAGCAATATCGCCTGCGCGAGTTCGTCGTGTTCGGCTTGCGAAAACAGATCCATCGCAATCCAGTCCGGGTCCGTGCTGCCGTCACACACGATCAGGATTTCCGACGGGCCAGCGACCATGTCAATGCCGACGACGCCAAAGACACGGCGCTTGGCGGCGGCGACATAGGCGTTGCCGGGGCCGACGATTTTGTCGACCTGTGGCACAGTTTTCGTGCCGAACGCAAGCGCGCCAATTGCCTGCGCGCCGCCAATGCCAAACGCGCGGTCGACGCCGGCGAGTGCGGCCGCAGCCAGTACGAGCGCATTCTTTGCGCCGTCGGGCGTCGGCACAACCATCACGATTTCACGCACGCCCGCAACTTTGGCCGGCAGCGCATTCATCAGAACCGACGATGGATACGCGGCCTTGCCGCCCGGCACGTAAATGCCAACGCGGTCGAGCGCGCATACCTGCTGGCCGAGGCGCGTGCCGTCGTCGTCGGTATAACTCCATGACTGCGCAATTTGTTTTTCGTGATACGCGCGCACCCGCGCCGCCGCCTGTTCGAGGGCGCCGCGTTGCGCCGGCGTGATCGAAGCGAGCGCACTTTGCATTTCGTCGCGCGTAAATTCGAGTTGCGCAACGGACGCGGCCTGCACCCGGTCGAAACGGCGCGTGTAGTCGAGCACCGCAGCGTCGCCGCGCTGCTTTACGTCCGCGAGCACGCCCGCGACGGTCGCATCTATGGCCGGGTCCTGCGCGCCTTCGAATGCGAGCAAGGCCGCGAGCTTAGCCGCGAAATCAGCCGAGCTCGACTTTAAGCGCTTGAGCGCCGTCACTTGACGGCCCGTGTCAGGTCGTCGAGCAGCGGCTGAATCTGAGCGCGCTTCAATTTAAACGCCGCCTGGTTGACGATCAGTCGCGCGCTGACCCGCGCGATTTCTTCGACGGCCACCAGATTATTCGCTTTGAGCGTGTGTCCCGTGCTGACCAGATCGACAATTGCATCCGCGAGCCCGGTCAGCGGCGCGAGTTCCATCGACCCGTAAAGTTTGATCAGATCGACATGCACGCCCTTCGCCGCAAAATGCTCGCGCGCTGTCTGCAGATATTTAGTCGCGACGCGCAGTCGCGCGCCTGAACGCACTGCCTGCTCGTAGGCGAAGTCTTTACGCACGGCGACCATCAAACGGCAGCGCGCAATTTTGAGATCGAGCGGTTGGTACAATCCGTTGCTGCCGTATTCAGCGAGAATGTCGCCGCCGGCAATGCCCAGATCGGCCGCGCCGTATTGCACATACGTTGGCACATCGGTCGCGCGCACGATGATGAGCCGCACACCGTCGTGTGACGTTGAAATAATCAGCTTACGCGACGTCGCGGGATCTTCGGCTGCGACGATGCCCGCCGCCTTGAGTAAAGGCAGCGTCTCGTCGAGGATGCGTCCCTTCGAAAGAGCGATACTGAGCATGGCGGCGTGGGCGGAGAGGGAGCGGGAATTTTACCGCAGATGCCGGGCCTGTAAGGGTCGGCATTGAGGCGGCCGACATTCGGGCGGGTCGGCTTTAAAGTGGTAAGCGCCGGTGTCATGCGGGGCGCGTTACGCTTAGCGCACCCGGCTGATGCGCGCGCCCAGACCAGACAGTTTTTCTTCGATCGCTTCGTAACCGCGGTCGAGATGGTACACGCGTTCGATCGCCGTTTCGCCGCGCGCGGTCAATCCGGCAATCACGAGGCTCGCCGACGCGCGCAGATCGGTGGCCATTACAGTGGCTCCATCGAGACGCTCGACACCCTTCACTATGGCAGTATTGCCCTCGACCTCGATTTGCGCGCCGAGCCGGCGCAATTCCTGCACGTGCATGAAACGATTTTCAAATATTGTTTCAGTGATCAACGAAGTGCCCAGCGCGACGCAGTTCAACGCCATGAATTGGGCCTGCATGTCGGTCGGGAACGCCGGATAAGGCGCAGTCCGCAGATTTACCGCCCGCAGCCGGCCGGGCATGCTGAGCGTGATCCAGTCGTCCGCCGACTCCACCTGCGCGCCTGCCTCGCGGAGTTTCTCCAGCACGGCGTCGAGTATAGTGGCGCGCGTATCGCGCAGCCGGACTTCGCCGCCAGTTGCCGCAGCCGCCGCCAGGAATGTGCCGGTCTCGATGCGGTCCGGCATCACGCGGTAACTCGCGGCGTGCAAGCGGGGCACGCCGGTAATCCTGATCACGTCGCCCCCGGCGCCTTTGATCTTGGCGCCCATGGCTTTCAAACAATTAGCGAGATCGACGACCTCGGGCTCGCGGGCCGCATTCTCGATAATGGTTTCGCCATCGGCGAGCGTCGCCGCCATCATGATGTTCTCGGTGCCGGTGACCGTCACCAGATCCATGACGATGCGGGCGCCTGTTAAACGCGGCGCGCTCGCCTCCATATAGCCGTGCTCGATCGAAATTGTCGCGCCCATTGCCTGCAGCGCTTTCAAATGCTGATCGACGGGCCTGAGCCCGATCGCGCACCCGCCCGGCAGTGATACACGCGCCTTGCCGCAACGCGCGAGCAGCGGTCCAAGGACAAGCACCGATGCGCGCATCGTTTTAACCAACTCGTACGGGGCCGCCGGATTATCGAGCGTCTGTGCATTGAGCTCGACGCCGAGCTTGTCGTCGACCGCTACGGCCACCCCCATTTGCGCCAGCAATTCGAGCATCGTGGTGATATCGCGCAGTTGCGGCACATTGGCGACGCGCAACGGTTCATCGCTCAAAATCGCCGCGCACAGGATCGGCAATGCTGCGTTCTTGGCGCCTGAAATCCGGACTTCGCCTTTGAGCGCGACGCCGCCCTCGATGACCAGTTTATCCATTGGTGAAACGGCCGCGGACTAGCGCGCTGCCCACTCTTCGGGCGTATGCGTTTGCATCGACAACGCGTGTATTT
Organism: Betaproteobacteria bacterium; assembly: GCA_025353085.1. GTDB lineage: Bacteria > Pseudomonadota > Gammaproteobacteria > Burkholderiales > SG8-41 > PALSA-1004. The sequence goes on along the minus strand of JANXRI010000085.1, from coordinate 11,997 downwards.
CTTCGCGCATGCGGTCGCCGAGCGCGCGGTAGACGATCTGATGCTGCTGCACTTTGTTTTTGCCGCGAAAAGCGGCGCTTACGATCACCGCCTCGAAATGTTGCCCGTCGCCCGCAACCTTAACGGCCTCGCATTCGAGCCCCTGCTCGATATAGGATTTGACTTGCTCGGGGGTTACCATGGATAGAGTCCTTTCAATGCCGATTTTTCAGTGCCGGAGTTTATACCCGGTTGTGCACAGGCAAAGCATGCGCCTGGATAAAGCGGTCAATGCCGCCACTACGGTGACATAGCGTTTGACGGCGCGCTCGATTGGTAATGCTGGGTCATATGGACAACAGGCGGCGGCGCGGCGCGGCCCGCATTGCAAATCCCGTAGCGGCGACTTTAGTCGCCCGGCGCAACCAGGTCGGCGACGCCATAGAGCGCCGCCAGGCTTCTCATGCTATCGGGGAGATTGCGAAATGCGAGCTTGTGATTTTTCTCGCGGGCGGCGCGGCGCCACTCGAACAGCACGCTCAAGGCAGCGGAGTCGACTTCGGTAACCGCGGCGAGATCGATCACGAGGTCGCCGTTCAACTGCTGTTTGCCTTCTTCACACAGTGCAACGGCGTTGGCCAGCGTGACTGCTCCGGACAAGCGCAGCTCATTGCCCGCCCGTTCGATCATTTCCGGCTGACCTGCTGGGCCAGCGACTTATTTTTGGCCGCCAAAGTCGCAATCAGTCCGTCGACCCCGCTCTTCTGGATCTCGGAGGCGAAACTGCTGCGGTAATTCTGCACGAGACTGACCCCCGCAATGACGACGTCATAAACCTTCCAGCCGCTGTCGCTCTTTTCCATGTTGTAGTTGATATCGATCGCATCGGCGCCGGTCTTCTGCTTAATCAGCGAACGCACGACGACATCGGTGTCGCCGGGTGCCATTTTAAACGGCCGATACTCGATAACCTGGTCGCGGTACTGGCTGAACGCAGTCGTGTAAGTATTCACGAGCAAGGTGCGAAACTCGGTCGTCAGGCTTTGCTGTTGCGCAGGCGACGCCTGGCGCCAGGCTGCGCCCACCGCGAGCCGCGTCATCCGCGCAAAATTGAAATGCGGCAGAATTTTCGCTTCGATCACATCGAGCAGTTTCTTGGTGTTGCCAGCCTGGATGTCCTTGTCGGCGCGCAATACCGCGATCACTTCGTCGGTGACTTTCTTCGCCAGCGCATCCGGCCCGATATCCTGAGTTTGGGATTGAGGCTGCGACTGGACGACCGGGACCGCACCCTGCGCCCAAGCCGACAGCGTCGCCGCTGCGAGCAACATCCCGAGAACACCGCTGATCGACTTCATCATTGCACTTCCTTCCATGACACTCACTGTGGTTCCCCCCACGCTTTTACTTGCCTGTGCTTCCGCCTTCGGCCGCCTTGCTGTACATAAACTGGCTGATTAATTTCTCGAGCACCACCGCCGACTGCGTCATCTTGATCGTATCACCGCCCGCGAGCAAGGCGTCGTCAGCGCCGCCTTCGAGGCCGACGTATTGTTCACCCAGCAACCCAGCAGTCAGAATGGACGCCGAGCTGTCTTTAGGAAACTTAAACCGCTTTTCGATATTCATGCTGACCTTGGCCACGAATTTTTCGTTGTCAAAGCTGATGTCGGAAACGCGGCCAACGACGACCCCCGCGCTTTTTACCGCGGCGCGCGCCTTGAGCCCGCCGATATTGCTAAACGGTGCGGTCAATTGATAGGTTTCGGCGCCGCCGAAGCTGCCCATGTTGCCTACTTTGAGCGCGAGTATCGTCAGCGCGGCAAAGCCCGCCACCACGAACAGGCCAACCCATAGATCCAGTGCCGAGCGTTCCATTAAGCCCCCTGAAACATAAATGCAGTTAAGATGAAATCCAGTCCGAGTATCGCGAGCGACGACGTCACCACGGTGCGCGTCGTTGCACCCGACACACCTTCTGCGGTGGGCGGCGCATCATAACCTTCGAATAGCGCGATCCACGTGACTGCTATGCCGAATACAACGCTCTTGATGACGCCGTTGACAATGTCTTCGCGAAAATCAACCGCGCTTTGCATCTGCGACCAGAACGAACCCTCGTCGACGCCGATGACGACGACGCCGACCAGATAACCGCCGTAGACACCCATCGCGCTAAACATGGCAGCCAGCAGCGGCATCGATATCACACCGGCCCAGAAACGCGGCGCCACCACGCGCGCGATCGGATCGACCGCCATCATTTCCATCGCGGACAGTTGCTCGGTCGCTTTCATGAGCCCGATTTCAGCGGTCATCGCTGAACCCGCGCGGCTCGCAAACAGCAGTGCCGACATCACGGGACCCAGTTCACGCACCAGCGACAAGGCAACCAATACGCCGAGCGCGGATTCGGAACCATAGGTTTTGAGCGTCTGGTAGCCCTGGTAACCGAGCACCATGCCGACGAACAACCCTGAAATCAGGATGATGATCATCGACAACACGCCGGTAAAATAAAGCTCGCGGATTATGAGCCGCAAGCGCACGAAACTGTTGCCTGAATTGAGCAGGGTCAGCGCGAAAAAGCGCGAGGCATAGCCGAGCCGCAGCACACTGTCGATCGCGTGATGACCGATGCGCCGCACGCTGAAGATCGACTCCCGATTAAGCAAGCTCAAGTTCCTCGCTGAAATTCCGGCTCGGATATTGATAGGCGACCGGCCCGTCGGCTTCGCCCCATACAAATTGGTGCACCAGCGGATCTTTCGATGCACGCATCTCGGCGGGTGTGCCGTGAGCGACCATCACGCCCTCCGACAGGTAGTACACATAATCGACGATGTCGAGTGCTTCCTGCACGTCGTGCGTAACCACGATCGAGGTTGAGCCCAGCGCATCATTTAACTTGCGCACGAGATTGCGAATCACGCCCAGCGATATCGGATCCAAACCGGTAAACGGCTCGTCATACATGATCAGCATCGGATCGAGCGCCGTCACGCGCGCCAACGCCACGCGCCGTGCCATGCCGCCGGAAAGTTCAGCCGGCATCAAGCGATGTGCCCCGCGCAGACCGACTGCATGGAGCTTCATCATAACTAGATCATGAATCATCGATTCGGGCAGATCCGTATGCTCGCGCATCTGAAACGCCACGTTGTCGTAAACAGACAAATCTGTAAACAGCGCGCCGAACTGGAACAACATGCCCATACGACGGCGCATCCGGTAGAGTCCCTCGCGATCAAGCTCATGCGTGAGTTCGCCATTCACCGTGACCGAGCCCTGGGTAGGTTTCAATGCGCCGCCAATCAGGCGCAGCAGTGTCGTCTTGCCCGAGCCGCTGATGCCCATGATGGCGACGACCTTGCCGCGCGGTATGACCATGTCGATGCCGCTCAGGATGATGCGGCGCTTGTCGTAGGAAAAACCGACGCCGCTAATCTCGATAAGGTTGTCCGCCACTGCGTTTGCCGGGGTCTGTCGCTAAACGACGAATTCTAAACAGTTAGCGGATTTACTACAATCAATGCCGGGACTCGCGAAGCGCGCGCCACTCCGGCATCGTGACCACGCTGCCGGATGTTATAAGATACCGGCATTCCAACGCGTGCACCTTGATCCTTAGCCATGACCGAAACTGCGTTGCACTTTGCCGGTGTGGCCAAAAACTATGGCCGTGCGCAAGCGCTGCGCGGTGTGACGTTTGAGGTTCAAAGCGGCGAATTTTTCGGGTTGGTCGGCGTCAACGGCGCCGGCAAGACGACGTTGCTCAAATGCCTGCTCGATTTCTGCAATCTCGCGGGCGGCACGATCGATATTTTTGGCACGCCCCACCATCTGACGGCGGCGCGCCGGCGCCTGGCTTTTTTGCCCGAGCGCTTCAACCCGCCTTATTATCTGACGGGCGAAGACTTCATTCGCTACGTGCTGGACATGCAATCGACACCTTACGAGCGTGGCGAAGCTGAGCACATGTTGCGTTCGTTCGATCTGGACGTGAGCGCGCTCAAGTTGCCTGTGCGCGCGTACTCGAAAGGCATGACGCAAAAACTGGGGCTCGCGGCCTGCCTGCTCTCGCGTAAGGACCTTTACATACTCGACGAGCCCGCGAGCGGGCTGGATCCGAAAGCGCACGCGCTGCTCAAAGCGCGTTTGCAAGAATTGAAGCGGCGGTCATGCACGGTGTTTTTCACGTCTCACGCGCTCGCCGACGTCGCAGAACTGTGCGACCGCGTGGCCGTCATCCATGATGGCTCCCTGAGATTTGCGGGCACGCCGTCCGCGCTATGCGCGCAATACGACGGCAACAACCTTGAGCAAGCATTTTTGCGCTGTATCGATGACATCGCGCAGCCGGGTGAGGAAGACTCGTCAATAACGGCTATCAGCCGATAAAACTATCTGGCAGAATAGCCAGTTAAGGGGGCTCTTTGGAATCATCACAAGTCAAGCCGGATTTGCTGATCGTCGATGACGATCCATTGATCAGCGACACGTTGAACTTCGTTCTGAGCCGTGATTTCAACGTCTACGTGGCCGAATCCCGCGCGCAAGTCAAAAGTTTGCTGCGTCAACTCGATACTCCGCCGCAACTCGCGCTGATCGATCTCGGGCTGCCGCCCACGCCGCATCGTCCCGATGAAGGTTTTAAGCTGATCAATGAACTGATCGCCTACTCGCCGAGCATCAAGATAATGGTGCTATCGGGGCAAAACGAAGAAACGAATGCGAGGCATGCCCGCACGCTGGGCGCCATCGAATTTATTGCCAAGCCGTGTGAGCCTGAGAAAATCAAGACGCTCCTGCAGAACGCGCTGCAGATACGCGATGCGGAATTGACCGCCCAGGCCGGCGGCGGTGCCGGATTAATCGGTAAAAGTTTGCCGATCGATAAGCTGCGCCAGCAAATCACGCAATACGCAAATGCACCGTTTCCCGTTTTGATTGAAGGCGAGTCCGGCAGCGGCAAGGAACTGATCGCGTTGGCCTTGCATAGCCAGAGCACCCGCGCTGCAAAACCCTTCCTTGCCTTAAATTGCGCGGCTATCTCGCCAAACCTGGTCGAGCCCACTTTATTCGGATATAGCAAAGGCGCGTTTACCGGCGCGACGACTTCGCGTTCAGGGTATTTCGAGGATGCGAAGGAAAGCACGCTATTCCTGGATGAGATCGGCGAGTTGCCCCTTGAGCTTCAGGCAAAATTGCTGCGCGTGCTTGAAAACGGCGAATATCAGCGCGTGGGAGAAACCCAGAGCCGCATCAGCAATGCGCGAGTCATCGCCGCCACCAATCGTGACATGCGGCAGGAAATCCGCAACGGCCGGTTTCGTGCCGACCTCTATCACCGCCTGTCGGTTTTTACCATCGATGTGCCGCCGCTGCGCGAGCTGGGTGAAGACAAACGCATGCTGCTTGATCACTTTCGTGAATTTTATTCGCGGCAGGCAGCCGTCAAGATGTTTGATTTTGACGCCCATGCACTGGCGCTTTGGCTCGACTACAGTTTCCCCGGTAATGTGCGCGAATTGCGCAACATCGTCATCCGCCTTATCACGAAGCACGCGGGGCAGGCGGTCAACGCCGAACAATTGCAAGTTGAGCTCGACATGGAAAGCATGCAGCTCGATTTGCCTGGCCTGCCGCTTGGCCAGGATTTCAAGTCGATACTCGAAGCCGCAAAAAAACATCTGCAAATGCAAAAAAACTTCAACCTGGATCTCACGGTGCAACAGTGGGAAAAAGGCTATGTCGAAGCCGCTTTGCTGATCACGCAGGGCAATCTGTCGCAAGCCGCGAAGCTGCTTGGCATTCATCGCACTACGCTATATAGCCGCATGCAAAATTACGGCAGCCCGGACGAGCAACGCGCGGCCACTCCAGAATAGCGGCAAGCGCGGTCCACGTTGAGACGCCGTCACCGGGACACGCTAGCGAATAGGCAACCATACAGATGTATTACAACCATTTCGGACTGACGCAGCCGCCGTTTCGCATCACGCCGAATACCGAGTTCTTTTTTGGCGGCGGCAATCGAGGGCCGATCCTTGAGGCGCTGCTCTACGCGATCAGCCAGGGCGAAGGCATCATCAAGGTAACCGGTGAAGTCGGCAGCGGTAAAACGATGTTGTGCAGCATGATGCAGGCGCGATTGCCGGCCAACATCGAAAGTGTTTACCTCGCAAATCCCAGCGTGTCGCCCGAGGAGATATTGCATGCGATAGCGCAGGAGCTGCATCTCAAGCCTGCGCGCGATGCGAGCCATCTCGACTTGATGCAAATGCTTAACATGCACCTGCTCGAGCGTCATGCCGCGGGCAAGCAGGTCGTGATGTTCGTCGAGGAATCGCAAAGCATGCCGATTGCGACGCTCGAAGAGATCCGCTTGCTGTCCAACCTGGAAACCGCGCACAGCAAATTGCTGCAGATTGTTTTATTCGGCCAGCCCGAGCTCGACGAAAATCTGCGCCAGCCCCAAATCCGCCAGCTGCGCGAACGCATCACGCACAGTTTTCGGCTGAGCCCGTTAAAGTCCGATGAGATTCGCGATTACTTGAACTTCCGGTTGCGCGCGGCCGGCTATCGGGGCCCTGATCTCTTCCCGGCGTCGATCGTCAGTACGATCACCAAGTCGTCGGGCGGGTTGACGCGGCGAATTAACCTGATCGCGGACAAGGCGCTGCTCGCAGCGTTTGCCGAAAACACGCACACGGTCCGGATCAAGCACGTTAAAGCGGCCGTGCGCGACAGCGAATTCAGCCGTTATGAGGCGCCGCTGCCGAGACTGCGTATGGGACTTGCAATACTTTTGTTTGGAATCGGGGCGGGGCTCGGGATGGCGCTTTACGCGTTATTTGCGGGTTACCAAGCCAATGGCCCGGTGCCACGGGAGCCAGCCCCGGTGACACGCATCTCCCCGCCGCTTGTGGCGGAAACCACACCAACGACCGCGCCGCCGATACCCTCCGGCGACGAGTCCAGGCGGCCAATATTACCGGTCGATCCGCCGGGTACGACTGCGGCTCCTATCCCTGCGGTCCCGGCCGCGATCGAGGCCCCCAAAGCCCCTGAGTCTCCTGCGACCCTGCTCCCAGCAATGCAGGCCGTGATAGCACGTGCTGACTCACTATCCCCGGCTGATACCAAGGATGAAGTCGAAGGCCGCATCGCCGCGACTAAAAGTTGGCTGGCACAGCCGAGCAAAAACGCCTATAGCATCCAATTACTCGGTGCTGATAACCCTGCCCAGCTAAAGCATCACCTGAATGTCATTCGCAAATATATTGATATTAATGACATTTTTGTGTACCGTACCATTGCAAAACAAAACCCGTCGCTTACGGTGCTGTACGGTTCTTTCAATGATCGCCAAGCCGCGCAAGCAGCGCTGGCAAGATTACCGGCGATTTTGAAGACGTACAAACCCGTGTTACGGACGATGCAGGGAATTCGCACCGAGATCGCTCAGCACCAGTCCTCCTGACACGAGCGCGGTCGCGGTTGGCGGCACGTGACGTTGGCTTTCACAGGGGATAGCACCATGTTTTCAATCTCGGCTTCCGGCAAGCGCATTCAGAACGGTTTTGACGCCAATCGAGGCGCAGGCGCCCGAGCGCGCGGGCCCGGACAACTCTTGCATCTAGCGCTCGCCTATACACTCATTTCCCTTGCCCTGACGGGGTGCTACAAGCGTTCGGTGATGCCGCAATCGGAAGGTCACGTCACAACGCCGACATCCAAGCCGTCGCTTGCTGACGTCCCTCAGCCCGCGCGCATCAGCGATTTCGTGCCACCGCCAAGACCGTCCGTTAAGGCGCCGACATACAGCGTCGTCGTCAACGAAGTCCCGGTTAAAGAATTGCTGTTCGCCCTCGCGCGCGACACCAAGCAAAACATCGATATACATCCTGGCCTCGAGGGGTTGGTCAGCCTGAACGCGATCAACGAGACATTGCCGGCGATCCTCGATCGTCTCTCCAGACAAGTACCTTTGCGTTATCGCCAGACCGGCAATGCTCTCGAGGTAATGCTCGACACGCCCTATTCAAAAACGTATCGCATCAATTACGTAAACATGACCCGAAATTCAAACTCCATTACTAGCGTGGCGGGGCGAATAGGGAGCGGCGCCCAGTCCGGCGGCGCGCAGGGGGGAAGCACGGGGTCTCAGCAGCTATCGACAACCTCTGTTACGACAATCAGTGCAAATGATTTCTGGAAGATGCTTGAAACAAGTCTTCGTGGAATAGTAGCGTCTTCAGTACGTCTAACGCGGGAGGAAAGAACAGAACGTCTCACACAATTTAGTAGGGAGCAAGAAATTAGACTCGCGGACGCAAGAGCCGCGGCCGCATCCGTAAGAGGCGCTTCAGCCCCAATGGGCGGGCCGGCAGCGGCAGATACATCAATCCGTTTAGCTGCATCTGCACAAACTAATCTGTCTCAGGTTAACGACGATGTGATTGTAAATCCGATTGCCGGCACTATTACGATAAGCGCGACAGAGTATCAACATAATCTGGTTCAAGCATACTTAACCCAAGTTCAACACGCGGCGCAACGCCAAGTATTGATCGAGGCGACCATCGTTGAAGTCACATTATCTGACCAATATCAAGCCGGTGTCGACTGGAGTCGCCTTGCACTCAGCGGCGGTATTACTCTCCAACAATCCCTGATTGGTGGAAACCTTGGCACGCCACCCGCCTTCGCGATCGGCTACACCAACCCAACCTCTTCCATCGGCAACATTGCCGCATCGATCAAACTGCTAAATCAGTTCGGCAATGCGCGCGTGCTTTCCAGTCCAAAGCTGATGGCGCTTAATAATCAAACGGCTTTGCTGAAAGTGGTCGACGATCTCGTTTACTTTAATATCGACGCGAAACCGGCCATTCTTTTGAGCGGCACCGCAGGCGCCGCCCAAGCCACCTTTACTACCACTGCTCAGACAGTAGAAGTTGGTGTCGTGATGAGCTTAACACCGCAAATCAACGAAAATGGAGAGGTCATGCTTGGCGTGCGGCCAAGCATTACGCGTCTATTAAGCTTCGTAAATGATCCCAACCCCGCGCTGGCCACTGCAGGGGTCGTGAGTAAGGTTCCGCAACTTCAAAAACGCGAGATGGAATCTGTGCTACAGCTCATGAGCGGCCAAACGGCGATCCTCGGCGGACTGATGCAGGACAGCGGCAATTACAATCGTAACGCGGTTCCTGGCGTCGGCAACCCCGCAAATACTGGACTATTCAGCGAAGTTTTCGGCTTTCGAAACGACACTGTGACCAAGACTGAATTGGTAATTTTCCTGCGCCCGACGGTAATCACCAATCCATCGCTCGACAACGACGAACTAAAATTTTTCCAGCGTTTCCTGCCACAGCAGAACCAGACGCCTACTGAAACAGCCCCGGGTGAAACGGCGGGCGCGCGCAAATGAGCCTGTTGATGAAGGCCCTGGAAAAGGCCGCGAAAGACCGGGGAGACGCAAATGGCGAAGCCGCGGTGCCGACCCATGCGGTCGAACCGAATGCAGGCATTAAGTCGAATTCCGAGCTGACGCTTGAACCGGTCATTGCGCGGCCGGCCGAGCCTGTCCCTGCTCAACGCGCGACCTTGGGCCCGCAACGCGAGCACACGACCGCCAGGCCATCAACTATACCTTCAGGATCGCGCGATTCGCTGGAAGCGGCCGCGATGATTCGCGCTGCAGGTCAAGCAGAGCCGAGCGGCAATGTAATCGCCTATCTCCGCGACCGCCCGCTAATAACGTTTGGCACGGTTGCAGCGCTGTTTCTGGTCGGGTTTGGCGGTTATGTTTATATGCAGATGAACCCGGGTATGTTTGTCGCGCAAGCGCCGCGGCCGGCACCGGTCGCGCCCATAGCGCAAGCGCCCGCCACCTCGTTACCGGGAGGCAGCGTCGGCCCCGCACTTATTGCACCACCGCCACCGTTGTCACTGACCTCCCTGCTGCCGCCCACCGAACAAGTGGCCGGCAAGGAAAATTTGAGTGCGCCGGCGCCCGTCGTTGCCGCCGCTGCCACGAGCGCGCCTTTTGCGGCATCGGCTGCGGTGCCAATAGTCGCAAGTCGGTCGACGCCCCGCGACACGATCAAGGTCACGGCAGGCGCTGCACCTCCGAGCGTGAACCCTGTTTTGTCGGAAGCATATAACGCGCTGGCCGCCGGCAATCTCGAAACATCGCAGCGGCTCTATAACCAACTTTTAAAAAGTGACGCCCGCAATGTCGAAGCGTTGCTGGGACTGGCGGCGATCGCTACGCAGCAGGGCGACCGCGACACATCGACCAGGCATTACATCAAGGTGATCGAAGTCGACCCGCGCAACAGTCTCGCTCAGGCAGGACTCATCGGCATGGTCGGCAGCGCCGATCCACAGTCTGCCGAGACTCGCGTCAAACAATTGATATCGCGTGACGCGTCTTCCGGATATTTGTATTTCACACTGGGTAATACCTATGTCGATCAAATGCGCTGGCCGGACGCACAGCAGGCGTTTTTTCAGGCACACCACCTGCAGCCGGACAATCCAGACTACGCATACAACCTCGCGATTGCACTCGAGCACATTGGCCAGGCGAAGACCGCGCTCGAATTTTATCGGCGTGCAGTGATCCTCGCTGCTGCAAAAGGCCACGCCAATTTCAGTCCAGACGCGGCGCAGGGGCGCGTCGACAAACTCGAAAAAGTCGTGCAGTAACGACTGCCACGCACGCCTGCTTCGTCATGACAGACGGAAAAAAGCGCAATGCGGTGCAATCCCGGTGCTAAAAAAATAAATTTCAATGGCTGAACAGCGCAAAAAGCTTCGTTTAGGCGAACTGTTGGTACAGCAGGGACTTGTCACGCCCGATCAACTCGGCATCGCACTCGCCGAACAAAAGCAAAACAACATTCCGATCGGTCGCCAGCTGGTGCGGCTCGGCTTCATCACCGAAGCCGCAATTCGCGACATCATGGCGCGCACCGTTGGTCAGGAGTCGATCGATCTCGCGCAGGTTGTGGCCGATCCAGAAGCCCTTAAATTAGTACCGCAGGATTTCGCGCGCCGGCACCGTCTATTACCGATCGCTTACGACGCGAACGAGCGTCAACTGAGCATAGCGACGACGGAAATCTTCAACGTCGTAGCGCTCGATCAGTTGCGCGCGACGCTTGGCCCGACAATCGAAATCAAAACGCAGCTCGCGGGCGAAGCGCAGCTTGAGGATTACATCGACCAGTTTTACGGCCACGAGCTATCGGTCGACGGCATCCTGCAGGAAATCGAAACCGGTGAAATCGATTACCAAAGCCTGGGCGCCGGCGGCAACGAATACACGCAACCGATGGTACGCCTTGTCAACGCGTTGCTCGTCGATGCCGTCAAGCGCGGCGCCTCGGACATTCACTTCGAACCGGAATATGCATTTTTGCGCATACGCTATCGCATCGACGGCGTCCTTGAGACCGTGCGAAGCTTGCATAAAACCTATCTGCCCGGAATCACGGTTCGCATCAAAGTCATCAGCGAGATGAACATCGCCGAAACCCGCGCGCCGCAGGACGGCCGGCTGTCGCTGACGTTGAACGGACGGCCAATCGACTTTCGCGTATCGACGCATCCAACAGTGCATGGCGAAAATATCGTGCTGCGGATTCTCGACCGCGAAAAATCGATTATCAGCCTGGACAAAATGAATTTGCCGGCAACGACTCTGACGCGGTTAGGCCTGATGCTCGCGCGTCCGGAGGGGATACTTATCGTGACCGGACCGACTGGCAGTGGCAAGACCACCACCCTCTACTCGCTCCTGTCGCAGGTGAACGACGAAACGGTCAACATCATGACGCTCGAGGATCCGGTCGAGTATCCGCTCACCCTCATGCGGCAGACTTCGGTCAATGAAGCCGTCAAAATGGATTTCGCCAACGGCATCCGCTCGATGATGCGTCAGGACCCGGACATCATCCTCGTCGGCGAAATCCGTGATCGCGATACCGCCGAGATGGC
>JANXRI010000083.1 GCA_025353085.1 Betaproteobacteria bacterium | reverse complement strand
TAAATAATCGGCGACTTGTGCCGCCAGCAATGCATATAGCTGTGCGTAAACGGCACGGCATGGAACAGCGTGCCGTGTTCGCGCATCGTTTCAACGATCTGGGGATTCGCTTTCCAGATGTTGAGTCCTCCGAACCGATCGAGTGAGTGCGCATAACGGCCATCGCCCTGCACGGGTGTGAGAATTTCGTCGTCGCGCATGCCATAGGCGCGGCAGGAACTGAAGTCCTCGATGCCGTAGGCGGGCGCACTGTGAACGATGCCAGTGCCCTGTTCGAGCGTTACGTAATCGCCGAGGTAAACCGGTGAGAGGCGATCGTAAAATGGATGGCGGAACTTGATCAGCTCAAGCGCCTTACCGGTGCAAGTAGCAATGACTTCCCCGGTGAGTCCATAGCGCGCGAGACAGGCATTGCGCAAATCACCCGCTAATATCAACAGGCCGCGTTCGGTGTTGACGAGATCGTAGCTGAACTCGGGATGAACGTTGAGCGCCTGATTTGCCGGTAAGGTCCACGGCGTCGTTGTCCAGGTCACAATCCAGCCTTGGCCGTCGGGCAACTTGCTTAAACCGAATGCCGCTGCAATTTTTTCAGGCTCGGCGAATGCAAACCCCACGTCGATCGCGAAATCTTTTCGATCCATGTACTCGACTTCGGCTTCGGCGAGCGCTGAACCGCAGTCGAAACACCAGTTCACCGGCTTCAACCCGCGATAGACGAATCCTTTGGCAATGAGTTTGCCGAGCGCGCGGATTTCATCGGCTTCATTTTTAAAATCCATCGTTTTGTAAGGGTTGTCCCATTCACCGAGCACGCCGAGGCGAATGAAGTCTTTTTTCTGACGCTCGATCTGCTCCGCCGCGTACGCGCGCGACTTGCGCTGCACATCCTCCACCGACAGCGTCTTGCCATATTCCTTTTCGATCTGCACCTCGATCGGCATGCCATGGCAATCCCAACCGGGTACATACGGCGCATCGAAGCCAGACAGCGACTTCGATTTGACGATCATGTCCTTCAATATCTTGTTTACCGCATGCCCGATGTGAATATCGCCATTCGCATACGGCGGGCCGTCGTGCAATATAAATTTGGGACGTCCTTTGCTCGCCGCCCGGATGCGCTCGTAAAGCTTGCGCTCGTGCCATGCCTTGAGCATCAGGGGCTCGCGCCTGGCCAGGTCGCCGCGCATCGGAAACGGCGTATCGGGCAGGTTCAGTGTTTTTTTATAATCAGCCATTTTGTGCCACAGGGTTGCGCGCCAAAGCGGCGAAATATTCACGGGTGTTTACAACGTCGATCGAAATCGCGCGCTTCAGTGTTTCGAGGTCCGTATATTTTTCTTCGTCGCGCAATTTGTGCAGGAAATCGACCTGCAGATGCGCGCCATATATGTCGCGTGTGAAATCGAGCAGGTGAACTTCGAGACAAGGCTGCGGAATGTTTTTTACCGTTGGACGCACCCCGAGACTTGCGGCGCCGGGGATCGGCTGCGCGCCCAAGCCGTGCACTTTAACTGCGAAAATCCCCGACAGCGCCGGGCGATTATGTTTCATCAGTACGTTGGCGGTCGGAAAACCGAGCTTGCGGCCAAGCTGGTCACCGCGTACGACACGACCGCTAATACTATAAGGACGACCCAGCAAGCGCTGCGCGCGCCGCATGTCACCGGCCTGCAAGGCCTCGCGCACGGCGGTGCTTGAAACGCGCACCCCGTCCGCCATCACGCTGGACATCGCGTGCACGTCGAATTTGCAGCGGCTGGCGGCTTGTTTCAGCAATGCAAGATCGCCGCTGCGCCGCGCGCCGAAACGAAAGTCATCGCCGACCAGGATCCAGCGTGCGGCAAGTCCGCGATGAAGAATGCGGTCGATAAAATCTTCAGGCGCAGTTTTTGCGAATTCAAAATCAAACCGGCGCACATAAGTGCGCTCCACGCCGAAGCGTTCGAGCAACTCGAGTTTTTCCCGCAACGATGTGAGTCTTGTCGGAGCCTGATCCGGCGCGAAAAATTCGCGCGGATGCGGTTCGAACGTCATCACGCAAGGCGGCACCCTAAGTTCGCGTGCTGCTGCAGTCAGACGCGTGAGCATCGCCTGATGCCCGAGATGCACGCCGTCGAAATTGCCGATGGTCAGCGCAACAGGCTCGGAAGCCGTGTCAGGGAGGGTCCGAAATACACGCATTAAACGTCAGAACTCACGCTAAAAGCTTGAATTCTAGCGTGTTTCGCGCCGCAGGGTTTAGGCGGAGAGCACTTCCCTTAGCGCATCACGATCAGTCACGGCCGATCGTGCGCTTTTCACGTGTTTAAAAACGCGGCCGATCATCAATAACGCAGGACCGCCATGAGTCATGCGCTCGCCGGCTGATTGCAACGCGCCAAGCGTGGTAGCGATCGTCGCCATCGTCGGCAACGACGCGTTCTCGACAATTGCAACCGGCATGTCATGCGCCATGCCACTGGCAATTAACTTGGCCGCGACTATAGCCGCCTGACCCGCCGCCATATACATGACCGCCGTATCGGCGTTGCACACGCTCTTTTTCCAATCACTTGCGTCTTCGCCCTCGCCCACGCGCGGTGTTACGAATGTAACGTTGCGACTGACGCCACGCCGCGTTAACGACGTTCTCAGGTCCGCGCTGGCAGCGAGCGCGGCGGTAATGCCCGGCACGACTTCGCAACTTACGCCAGCAGCATGCAACGCATCGATTTCTTCCTGCGCCCGACCGAACAACATCGGATCGCCGCCTTTGAGCCGGACGACCACGCTGTACTTGCGCGCGGCATCGAGCAAACGTTTATTGATGAAGCGCTGTTGAGTCGAGTGCTTGCCGCAACGTTTGCCGACGGCAATTTTTTCCGCGCGTTTTGCCAGCGCCAGCGTCTCGGGATGAACGAGCGCGTCGTAGAAGACGACGTCCGCTTGCGCGAGCAGGCGCGCCGCGCGCAGGGTGAGCAAATCAGGTGCGCCGGGACCGGCACCGACAAGATGCACTGTGCCTGCCTGCTTGCTCATATAGCAGCCTTTTGAGTATCTTCGTGCTGAATCAAACTGCGGCGGCGGAACAACGGCTGCGGCCGCTCGACTGAGCCCTGATAGGCCTCGCTAAAATCTTCGAATGCCGTCATCGCTGCTTGCACATTCTGGTCCGCGCGCAATGCAAACGTGTTAAATCCACAGCTTGAAAGATAAAATAATTGATCGCGCAGCACATCGCCGACCGCGCGCAGCTCACGTTGCCAGCCGTAACGTGCACGCAGCAAACGCGCAATCGAATAGCCGCGACCATCCGTGAACTGCTGAAAGTGAACTGCTATCAAAGCGAAATGCTCGAGGTCCGCAACAAGCAGCGCGGGATCATCGCTACCTTCAAGCCACACACCCAGTTGCCCCGTGCGTTTGACCAGCGCATCGCGCTGCTCGAGCCACGTGGACAACGGCACAATCACGTCCCCGTCGGACGGGATCTCGATACTGCCGTCCGCAGCGCGCTTAAGCAGTTGCCAGTTGTCGGCGAGGACTTGCCGCCGGCTGATGATGGTTGCCATAAACATATTCCTTGAAAGGTTCGATGCCGATGCGGCGAACCACATCGATGAAACGCTCTTCCTCGCTGTCGCGGCGCTCGAGATAAAGTTCGATCAGGCGCTCGATTACATCAGGCACTTCGGCTTGCGAGACTGACGGCCCGAGAACTTTACCCAGTGCTGCCTGGTTGCCTTGCGCGCCGCCAATCGAAATCTGGTAATACTCGGCGCCCTGTTTATCGACGCCCAAAATGCCAATGTGGCCGATGTGGTGATGGCCGCAGGAATTCATGCAACCGGATATGTTGAGGTCCAGTTCTCCGATGTCGTGCAGATAATCGAGATCGTCAAAGCGCCGCTGCAAAGCTTCGGCGACGGGAATCGATTTGGCATTGGCGAGCGAACAAAAATCGCCCCCTGGGCACGCGATGATATTGGTGATCAGGCCGATGTTGGGCGTGGCGAGACCGAGCGCCCTGGCTTGCTGCCATAAATCGAAAAGGTCGGTCTGGCGCACGTCCGCAAGGATCAGGTTTTGCTCATGCGACACCCGGAGTTCACTAAAACTGAAGCGGTCGGCGAGATCGGCAATCGCATCCATTTGATCGGCGGTTGCGTCACCCGGCGGCGCACCGGTTTTTTTCAGCGACAATGTTACGGCAGCATAGCCGGCGACTTTATGCGGCTGCACATTGCGCCGCACCCAGTTGCTGAACGCCTTATCACGCGAGAGCGCCAACACATAGCCCGGCGACAATGCGTCGGATTTGCGATAGCCCGGACGGGTAAAGCGTTGTTCGACGCGTTGAACTTCGTCCGCGGTCAGCGTGGAAGCACTGCCTTGCAAGTGCGACCACTCATCTTCGACCTGGGCGCGAAAGACGTCCGGCGTGAGTTCCTTGACCAAAATCTTGATGCGCGCGCGATACTTATTGTCCCGCCGGCCATAGCGGTTGTACACGCGAAGTATGGCTTCGAGGTACGTCAGGAGGTGTTGCCACGGCATGAATTCGCGCATGACCGCACCTAAAAGCGGCGTGCGCCCGAGGCCGCCGCCCGCGAGCACGCGAAAGCCCACCTTGCCCGCAGCGTCCCGCGTCGCCTGCAAGCCTATGTCATGCACTCGCGTCGCCGCCCGATCCGACTCGCTCCCACTGACTGCAATTTTAAATTTGCGCGGCAGATAGGCGAACTCGGGATGAAACGTCGACCACTGGCGGATGATTTCGCACCACACGAGCGGATCAACGATTTCATCGGGCGCAGTGCCCGCGAAGTGATCAGTCGTTGTATTGCGTATGCAGTTGCCGCTGGTCTGAATGGCATGCATCTGAACCGTCGCGAGCTTGGCCAAGATGTCCGGCACATCCTCAAGCTTCGGCCAATTGAACTGAATGTTTTGGCGGGTGCTGAAATGGCCATAGCCACGGTCCCATTTACGGGCGATGCAGGCGAGTGCCCGCAGCTGGCGCGACGCCAAGAAACCGTAGGGAATGGCGATGCGTAACATCGGCGCAAACCGCTGAATATACAGCCCATTCTGCAGCCTCAAGGGTCGAAAATCGTCCTCCGATAGCTCACCCGCCAGAAACCGGCGCGTCTGGTCCCGGAATTGGGCGACCCTTTCGTCCACCAGCCGCTGATCGATTTCGTCATATAGGTACATGAATGCGGATGCTTTCCTTAGTAGGGAGTGGATGCTACCAAACTCTGGTTATATCAAGAACGAATATTATGTTAGAATCATATAACTAGATCGAATGAGCCAAGTATATGAAGCTTCAACAACTACGCTATTTGGTGGAAGTCGAACGTCAGGGTCTTAACCTCTCCGTCGCGGCGGAAAAGCTGCATACGTCTCAGCCTGGTATCAGCAAGCAGATCAAGTTGCTTGAGGACGAGTTAGGGGTCGCGATTTTTGTGCGTAATGGCAAGCGCGTGACCGCCGTAACGCCCCCCGGGAAGGCGATCCTGGAGATCGCCCGCCGCATCCTGCAAGAAAGCGCCAACCTCACGCAGGCTGCGCAGGATTTTGCCGACGAAGATAGCGGCAAGCTGACTATTGCGACGACGCATACGCAGGCTCGTTACGTTTTACCGGCCATAGTGCAGCGATTCAGTCAGCGCTATCCCAAAGTTAAGCTATGCCTCATTCAGGGCAACCCGGTGCGGGTCTGCCAGTACGCGCTCGCGGGTCAAGCGGACTTTTGCATTGCAACTGAAGCGATCGGGACGTTCGAAGAACTGGTGATGCTGCCGTGCTATACGTGGAACCGCTGCGTGATTACGCCGCCCGACCATCCGCTACTTAAGCAGAAATCGCTGACCGTCGAGGCAATCGCGAAATACCCGGTGATCACCTATGATTTTGCCTTCACCGGCCGCTCGCAGATCAATCATGCGTTCGAGACGCGCGGATTACGACCCAATGTGGTGTTGACTGCAATCGACTCCGATGTCATCAAGACCTATGTCGCACTCGGCCTCGGCATCGGCATTCTTGCGCATATGGCATTCGAGCCCGAGCGCGACACCAACCTGCGCGCAATCGATGCGAGCCACCTGTTCGAATCGAGCACGACCCGCATCGGGGTGCCCCGCAATGCGTATTTGCGCGGTTACGTCTATGACTTCATCGAGATGTTTGCGCCCCACTTGTCGCGCAAAGTAGTCGACGGCGCGGTGCACAATAAAGTGCAGATCGCTTATGACTTGTAAATCGCCGCGCGGCGGAAAGGCGCGACGACTTATTTTGGTACGAGCCGTAACAGAGCGCCCGCCGCGAACTCATCCGCCCAGTTAATTTCACCGACCACGCTGTAACGCACGCTGCCATCAGGCGCAATAACAAAACTCGTCGGCAGCACTTTCACGTTCCACTCACGCCGCGCCGCACTGTTACGGTCGAGCGGAATTTTAAAATCGACCGGAAAACGCCGCAAAAAATCACCGACTTTGTTTTCCGATTCCGCGAGATTCACAGCCAGCACTTCGAATGGCCGCCCGGCAAGTTTGCGTTTGAGTTCCTGCATGGATGGCATCTCATCGCGGCATGGTTCGCACCATGTCGCCCAAAAATTCAGCAGCACCACCTTGCCGCGATAATCCGCGAGGTCGACGGTCGCGCCGTTGAGGTCTTTGAGAAGAAGGGCCGGCGTGGTGCCGCCAATCCAGGGCTTTAGATCGGCAGCCGCTGGATTGCCGACGCACAACATGTACGAGGCAAAAAGACACAACCGTACTAAATTGCGCATCATCGTGTCAGTTACGCGAAGATTGGCCCGCGCTAGGCGGCGTCCGCGAGATTCAGCATTACGCCGATGCAAGTTCGCGCGAAGTCATTAGATACCGGAAATTATCGGGGTCCAGCGTATCGAGACGCCCCGCCGCGGTCTCGCATTGCGGGTACATCAGGAATGCGACTTTGCCGTGAGCCGACTTCGGCAGCGCGACATCGTGCGCGGTGTTAAACGCCAACCAGTTCATCTCCCATGCGCCAAACAATTTTGCGCGCGCAGCCCTGACTTGCGCATCGTCGAGCGGCAACAACACGCCGCCGCCTTTTTCTTCCAGCACGACTTTGCGCACATCCGCCGGATCCACCGGCACCCAACCGTGACTGTCGACGTAAAACTCGGCGCGGCAATGCTGCGCGCGAGTGATGTTGTCGGTGCCGACGCCGAGGCTGCGATAACCGAATTCCGATTTGGCTACGCGCACGCCATAAACGTCGCGCGCCGGAATGCCGCTCGCCCGCGCCAAGCCGACGAACAACGCATTGAGGTCGGCGCACTTGCCGCCCAGGTTCTGCGTCTCGAGCATGGTCTTGATATCACCGATACCGCAGCCGCGGGTTTCGGGATCGCGGAATGTGTTGTCGACTATCCATTCATAGATTGCGCGCCCTTTTTCGACGTCGCCGCCGCGAACGCCTTTGGTAATCTCGCGTGCAGTATCACGCACGATGCCGTCGGTCGGCATGAATTCGGTGGCGGCGAGATAACGCTGCAACTCGGCCCGCTCGGGTTTTGCAACTCTCGCAGGTTTGCTCAAATCTACCGCGCGATCAATCGTGGCGAAGCGGCTGGTCGCCGTGATAACCGGCGACTTAGCCCCGGCCGGCCATTCGGCCGCGATGAATTCGGCGCCATATTTTCCGTCGGTCGCGCTGATGGCGTTACCGCCGTCGATGCTCCACGTGCTGCCGAGATTCTTTTGATAATCGGTATCGGCGACCAGCGGCAGCGGCAACCATACGCGCGTCGTGCCCTCCGGCTTCAACACCTCGACTTTCGTGGTGACCTCGTATACGCGCCACCTGGCGGCGGCTGCAAACGCGGACAGCGAAAATTGCGGCAAGTATGTAATCGCGGCAGCGGCCGGCAGCCACGAGGTGGTTTTGATAAAATCACGTCTGTTCATGGCAACTTCCTTTTAATATCGATAAGAGAAAGATCCAATCCGGAATAGCTTTCGATCGAGTCTGCACGGGCGTAGAACCAAGTAGCGGACACTGCCCGACCGCTCGAATTGAATGCTATGCGCTGCAATGTTCGATTACGTCCACGAGGCAACGACAAAGGTCAACGTAAACTCGGCCGCTAAGCGTAGTTAAACAAACTGGACGGCATAGCAAAATCGGAATTTCGGGAGCACGTAGCATACCGCCGCCGCTTCGAATGCTCAAGCGTTGGTCCGTTTAATCGCGGCGCTATGCCCCGCGTTGTAAAAAATCCCGCAGCCGGAGGCCGAGGACCCACAAGGCCGCGAAGTAAGTGATGGCACCAAGGATAACCACACCTGTAAGGCGCAAGACTTTAGTGACAGCGCTCGCGGCAAGCCAAGGCGCGTCGGGGCCCGCCGCGAATCTGAGACACGCGCACATCGCGACTATTGCAATCACGATTTTCAGCGTAAAAAGCGCCCATCCCGGCAAGGGCGAGTAAATGTCAAACTGTCTCAACTTGTAATAGAGCAGACCGGCGTTGAGACAGGCGCCAAGCCCGATCGCAAGCGCGAGTCCCGCGTGTTGCAGCCATCCCACGAAAGCAAAGTTCATGACCTGCGTCGCAATGAGCGCAATGATCGCGATCCTCACCGGTGTGCGAATATTTTGGCGCGCATAAAAACCGGGTGCTAACACTTTCACCAGGATGAGTCCGAGCAGGCCAACGCTATAAGCGACGAGCGCGTTGCGAGTCATGAGAACATCGTGTTCGGAGAACTGGCCGTAATGAAAAAGCGTCGCGATCAGCGGTACGGCAAGTACGGCGAGCGCGGCAGCCGCGGGCAGCGCCAGCATCAGCGTAAGGCGCAATCCCCAGTCGAGCAGTTTCGAATACTCCGCCGTGGATTGGTCGGCATAATGTTTGGCGAGGCTCGGGAGCAGGATAGTGCCGAGTGCAACGCCCAGCAGTCCGGTCGGGAATTCCATGAGCCGATCTGCGTAATACAACCACGACACGCTGCCCGAGACCAGGAACGATGCAAAAATTGTGTTGATCAGCAAACTTACCTGGCCGATCGACACGCCAAACACCGCCGGTCCCATCTGGCGCACCACGCGTGACACGCCTGCATCCTTAAAACCTAATTTGAAACGCGGCAGCATCTTGAGGCGCAGCAGAAAAGGAATCTGCAGCGCGAGTTGCAGAACGCCGCCGCAAAAAACCGCCCATGCAAGGGCCTTAATGGGTGGATCAAAATAAGGCGCTGCCCATAGCGCAAAACCGATGAATGTCAGATTGAGCACCGCGGGCGTCAAAGCCGGCACTGAAAACCGGCTGTATGTATTGAGTATGCCGCCGGCGAGCGACACGAGTGAGATAAAAAATATGTACGGAAACGTGATGCGCAATAAATCGATGGTCAGCGCAAATTTGTTGGCGGTCGCCGCAAAGCCGGGCGCGCTCACGTAAACGATCAGGGGCGCCGCCGCAATCCCGATCAGCGTGACCACCGCCAGCGCGAGCGCGAGCAATCCGGAGACGTGATCGACCAACATGCGCGCGTCCGCATCGCCGCGCCGG
>JANXRI010000068.1 GCA_025353085.1 Betaproteobacteria bacterium | reverse complement strand
GCGGCGCGGCGCGCGCGGCGAATGGAGCGACTGGCTCGTTAACAATTTTTACGATCTCGATTCGTTCAGCGAGAAAGGCATCATCGCGGCCACGGTGCCGATAGACAATTACCTGATGGATTTAAACAGCGGGCAGGCCTATTGCCGGCCTTCCTACATGCTGGTCGCGCTGCTGCGCGGCGATCGCGCCACGCATGCTTATCAAAGCGCTATTGCGCGCGTATACAGCCATTTCTACCGGCATGATTTCCGTTACCGGCACGCGGGCGCGAATTGCGCGGGTGTCAGTATCGACACCTTGCGCTCGCTGGGCTGGAACATTCCGGCCCGCGGCGCCACCAGTTACGCCAAGGCTGCCGCCGCGTATGCGTATATGGCGGTGAAGGAGATGAGTTTCGACAGCGGAAAGAAGTCGTTTGACTATCTGCGCGAGGAGCAGACACGTCTTTACCCGGCAGTTACGTTCGATGCGGCGGGCAACGATTTGCTGCAACTCGTCGGCGCGCAGCCCGCCGCCCGAAGCGCAGCCGGCGCGTATGAAGAATTGCTGACGAACGAAGTCGAGGCGATCATCTTCGTGCGCATACCGCAGATTCCGTCGAGCCGCGCCGCCGGTACATTTCCGGTCGCGTCGATCGACGAGTATATGCAGCGCGTGCCCGCGGACAAGGCGCAGTGGAAGATAATGCCGGTGGGTCCGCGGCCGTTCCCGGCCGAATTCACGACTGCCGAAACCGAGCCCGCAAAGCAGAATAACGGCGCGTTACCGGTGATTGCCGGGCTGCTGCTCGCCGGCGTGCTTGGAGTGCACGCTGTAAAGCGCCGGCGCTCGCGCAAAAACTAGCTTCCGCGCCGGGCGCGAACCAATTTAACAAGGGAGAGCGGCAAATGGCGCGGCAGGGTCAATTCGGTCTTTTGCGCGAACGGCGTTTCCTGCCGTTTTTCTGCACGCAGTTTCTCGGCGCATTCAACGACAATGTATACAAGAATGCGCTGGTCATCATGCTCGCGTTTCATGCGGCGACGCTCACGACGATGAGTTCCGGCACGCTCGTGAACCTGTGCGCCGGCCTTTTCATACTGCCGTTTTTCCTGTTTTCAGCGACTGCCGGCCAGCTCGCGGACAAATACGACAAGGCGAGCATCATCCGCTACGTGAAGTTGTTTGAAATCGGCATCATGGTTGTCGGCGCGGCGGGTTTCTTGTATCAAAACCTGACGCTGCTCATCAGCGCGCTATTTCTGATGGGCCTGCATTCGACATTGTTCGGGCCCGTCAAGTATTCAATCCTGCCGCAGCATCTCGCAGTCGAGGAGTTGGTCGGCGGCAACGGCCTCGTGGAAACGGGTACGTTCCTCGCGATATTAATCGGCACAGTAGTGGGCGGGCTCCTTATTGCGCAGGAGAATTCGGCGACGCTGGTGTCGGTCGCGGTGATTGGGACCGCGGTTGCGGGATATTTCACGAGCCGCGCCGTGCCGAGCGCGCCGCCGGCCGCGCCCGATCTCAAGATCAACTGGAACCCGCTCACCGAAACGTGGGCGAATCTGCAATTCACGCGCCGGAATCGAACGGTGTTCCTGTCGGTGCTGGGAATTTCGTGGTTCTGGTTTTACGGTGCCACGCTGCTCGCGCAGTTTCCCAATTATTGCAAAGATGTGCTGGGCGGCGACGAGCACGTCGCGACGTTGATGCTGACCACGTTTTCGATCGGCGTAGGCGCTGGCTCCCTGCTGTGCGAACGCCTGTCGGGCCGCAAAGTCGAAATCGGCCTCGTGCCGTTTGGCTCTATAGGACTCACGCTGTTTGCGCTCGATCTTTTTCTCGCGAGCCCGACGGTGCTGCCCACGCAAACCATTGGCGCGGCGCAATTCCTCGCGACCACCGCTCACTGGCGCATTCTGTTCGACCTCATATTGATCGGCATGTTCGGCGGGTTTTATATCGTGCCGCTGTATGCCTTGATCCAAAGCCGCGCCGAACGCAGCCATCAATCGCGCATCATTGCCGGCAACAACATCCTCAATGCGCTGTTCATGGTGGTTTCGGCATTGATGGCGATCTTTTTGCTCAAGGCGGGGTTTACGATCCCGCATTTGTTTCTGATCACTGCGCTGCTCAACGCGATCGTCGCGATTTATATTTATTCGCTGGTGCCCGAATTCCTGATGCGGTTTCTGGTGTGGCTGTTGATGCATTCGGTTTATCGGCTCGAAACCAGCGGCATCGACAATATTCCGGACGAAGGACCCGCCGTTCTCGTGTGCAATCACGTGAGCTTCGTCGATGCGCTGATTATCACGGCGGCGTGCCGGCGGCCGATCCGGTTTGTGATGGACCATGCTATGTTCCGCATACCGATTCTCAATTTCATATTTCGCACCGGCAAAACCATCCCGATCGCATCGGCGAAGGAAGATCCGAAGTTGCTTGATAAAGCGTACGACGAGATTGCCGGCGCGCTTGCAAACGGCGACCTCGTTTGCATCTTTCCCGAGGGGCGCATCACGGATAGCGGCGAGCTCTATCCGTTTCGAAGCGGCATCAACCGCATCATTCAGCGCACACCGGTGCCAGTGGTGCCGCTCGCGTTGCGCGGCCTGTGGGGAAGTTTTTTCAGCCGTAAAGGCGGCAAGGCGATGACCCGCGCGTCGCATCTCGCGCCGTTTAAAAGAATAGGGTTAATCGCCGGTCATGTCGTGGCGCCGCAAGATGTGTCGCCGAAGGCGCTGCAGGATCTCGTTCTGGCGTTGCGTGACGGCGGGAAATAATCAAGCAAGTTCACGGTCTGGTTTTAGGAGAGGCGCCATGTGGTTCGCGGGATTATTGATCGGCGGTTTGGTCGGTTCGCTGGGCGGAATGACGAGTGGATTGTTTGGCGCATTCGTGGGCGCGGTGGCAGGCGCATTTATCGGTTCGGCGCTAAAGACAACGACACGAAACGATCAAGCGGCTGAGCATTCTGCGGATCTCGACCGCAAAATCAACCATATTTATAAATCGCTCGAGGACGTGCATCGGCGTCTCGTGCGATTGGAAAGCCCGGGCGAGGAACGCGCTACGCCCACAGCGCCTACTGTTCCGACGGCGACCGACAGCATCGGTCGCGCTGTGGCCGCGGCGCCGCCACCTGTGCCGGTCTCGGCGCTGCCACCTACGTCGGCTCAGATGGCGACACCTGCCGCCGGGATGACCGAAGCTCGGTTGGTCGCCGACGGCGAAGAGGCGATTACGCCGCCGGTATCAGCGGCCGCGACGGACGAGACGGCCACGCCGCCGGTTGCGCCGGCCGCGCCATTCGCGCGCGCCGGGAACGAGACTGCCGCGTCATCTGTAACGAGCGGGCCGAACTGGTCGCAGCGTATTCTGTCCGGCAACATCGTCGCCAAGGCCGGTGTGCTGATTTTGTTCCTCGGGGTCGGCTTCCTGCTCAAGTTTACGTACGATCACGACATGCTGCCCGTGCCTTTGCGGCTTGCCGCGGTTGCCGCTGCGGGTATCGGCATGCTGATCGGTGGCTGGCGGCTGCAGTCCAGACGCCGGTTATACGGGCTGATTTTGCAGGGCGCCGGCGTGGGGCTCCTGTATCTCGACGTATTTTTTGCACTGCGCGTGTTCGCGCTGATACATCCCACCGTCGCATTCGGACTGTTTATGGCGCTCGGCGTCGCTGCCACGCTGCTTGCAGTAAGGCAGGACGCCAAAGTGCTCGCAGTGCTCGGTCTGACCGGCGCTTTTATCGCGCCGGTGCTTGCGGGCAGCCGCGAAGGCAATCACGTGTTGTTGTTTTCG
>JANXRI010000034.1 GCA_025353085.1 Betaproteobacteria bacterium | reverse complement strand
TGCCGTTTACGCACAGCTATATGCATTGCTGGCGGCACAAGTCGCCGATTATTTATCGTGCTACTACGCAGTGGTTTGCCGGGATGGAAGAGGTGCCTGGTTACCGGGGCGCGAGGCCGGCTGAAAC
This sequence comes from Betaproteobacteria bacterium, assembly GCA_025353085.1. GTDB lineage: Bacteria > Pseudomonadota > Gammaproteobacteria > Burkholderiales > SG8-41 > PALSA-1004. Next base: position 1,880 of record JANXRI010000034.1, on the reverse strand, counting down.
GCTGCGAAAAACGGCGTTGCGCGCGGTCGAATCAACTACCTTTTACCCGGCGTGGGGCCAGGCGCGCTTGCACGGCATGATTGCAAACCGGCCGGACTGGACGCTGTCACGCCAACGCCAATGGGGTGTGCCGATGCCGCTGTTCATCCGCAAGGAGACCCGCGAACTCCATCCGCGCACGCTCGAATTGATCGAAGCGGTCGCCCACAAGGTCGAAACAGGCGGCATCGAAGCGTGGCAGAGAATCGATACGCGCGAACTGCTCGGCGCCGATGCAGACGAGTACGAAAAAATCAAGGATACGCTCGACGTGTGGTTTGATTCCGGCTCGACGCATGAAACGGTCTTGCGCGGTTCGCATGCGGCGCAATTGCAGTTTCCCGCCGACCTGTATCTTGAGGGTTCCGATCAGCATCGCGGCTGGTTTCATTCCTCACTGCTGGTTTCCTGCATGCTCGATGGCGTTGCGCCCTACCGGGAACTGCTGACGCATGGTTTCGTAGTCGACGGCGGCGGCCGCAAAATGTCGAAGTCGCTCGGCAATGTGATCTCGCCACAGAAAGTGCTCGATACGCTCGGCGCTGACATCTTGCGCTTGTGGGTCGCGCAGACCGATTACGCCGGGGAACTGTCGATCTCCGATGAAATCCTGAAACGCGTGGTTGAATCGTATCGGCGCATCCGCAACACGCTGCGCTTTCTGCTGGCCAACATCGCTGATTTCGATCCCATCGCGCATGCGTTGCCGATCAACGAGTGGCTCGAGATAGACCGTTATGCGTCGGTAATGACGGCCGACCTGCAAGCGGCGCTGACGCCGTCGGAATCGGGATCGAAAGCGCCGCGCTCGCCGGGCCACTACGGGCGTTATGAGTTCCATGATGTTGCGCAAAAACTGCAGGCGTTCTGCTCGGAAGACCTGGGCGGTTTTTATCTCGATATCCTCAAAGACCGGCTGTATACCGCGGGGACCAATTCGCGTGCGCGCCGCTCGGCGCAGAACGCGATTTATCATATGGTGCAGGCGCTCGTGCGGTTGATGGCGCCGGTGCTCTCGTTCACTGCGAATGAAGTATGGGAAACCGTGAACGACAGTGAGAGCAGTGTTTTCGAGCAGACCTGGTACCAAACTCCACCGCCGGCCGATGCGGACAATCTGCGAGCGCGCTGGCAGAAGCTGCGCGGTTTGCGCGGCGACGTGCAAAAGCGGCTCGAGGAATTGCGCAGCAGCGGAAAAATCGGGTCTTCGCTCGCGGGCGAGGTGGACTTGTTCGCAGAAGGCGCCAACCTCGCGTTTCTGGAATCGTTTAAAGACGATCTTCGCTTCGTGTTTATTACTTCACGCGCGGAAGTGCACGCGAAAACGTCGCACTCATCACTTACGCTATCGTCATTCGATGGAATAGATATCAAGGTGAATCCCACTGCGCAGCGCAAATGCGAGCGCTGCTGGCATTACCGCAACGACATCGGCGTCGATGCAACACATGCCGATATCTGCGGACGTTGCGTCGCCAACCTTTACGGTAGCGGCGAGCCGCGCGTTTACGCATGATCCGGTGGCTGATTGTCGCAATGGTACTGGCAGCGGCGGACCAGTTATCCAAATTTGCGATCACCCGTTCTATTCCATACGGCGGCAGTATCGACATCACGCCGTTTTTCAACCTGGTGCTCGTTTACAACAACGGCGCGGCGTTCAGCTTTCTTTCCAACGCATCGGGCTGGCAACGCGGATTCTTTATTGTCATTGCGCTCGTCGCAATCGCGTGGGTCGTGTATCTTTTACGCAAGTATCCGCATCAAACGCTGTTTTGTTTTGCGCTGAGCCTTGTCCTCGGCGGCGCAATCGGTAACGTAATCGATCGGGTGTGGTTGGG
>JANXRI010000011.1 GCA_025353085.1 Betaproteobacteria bacterium | reverse complement strand
GTCGATATCGCGGGGTTGGTCGCCGGCGCCTCGAAAGGCGAAGGGCTCGGCAATAAATTTCTAGCCAATATTCGCGAGACCGACGGCATCATCAATATGGTACGTTGCTTCGTCGACGATAACGTCGTCCACGTCGCGGGCAAGGTCGACCCCGTCTCGGATATCGAAACGATACACACCGAATTAGCGCTCGCCGATCTCGAGACGGTCGAGAAAGGCATACAGCGTGCCGGCAAGACGGCCAAGGCCGGCGACAAGGAAGCGATCAAGCTCGCCGCGCTGCTCGAAAAAGTGCGCGCCCAGCTCAACGAAGGCAAACCGGTGCGCGCGCTAAAGCTCGATAAGGAAGAAGCGCTGCTCCTGAAGCCGCTGTGTTTGATGACGGCGAAACCCGCAATTTATGTTGCCAATGTCAACGACAAGGGGTTCCAGAACAACCCGCTGCTCGCCAAAGTCGAGGCGTACGCCGCGGTCGAACATGCGCCGGTAGTCGTCATCTGCGCGGCGCTCGAAGCTGAAATCGCGGATCTGCCGGACGAAGACAAGAATATTTTTCTGGCCGATATCGGCATGCAGGAGCCGGGGCTTAACCGCCTGGTCCGCGCCACTTACGACTTGCTCGGGCTACAGACTTACTTCACCGTCGGTCCCAAAGAAGTCCGCGCATGGACCATGCACAAGGGCGACACCGCGCCGCAGGCGGCGGGCGTAATCCATACCGATTTCGAAAAAGGCTTTATCCGTGCCGAGGTCATCGCGTACGACGACTTCATCAAGTGCAAAGGCGAACACGGCGCGAAAGAAGCGGGCAAGATGCGGCTCGAAGGCAAAGAGTACATCGTGCGCGATGGCGACGTAATGCATTTTCGCTTCAACGTTTGACCGCCTGAAGATATCCGCGCGCTGGGCGCCTTTCCAGGACCCGATCATCCGCCGACATGCCGGGTTTTGAAATGCGCCGAGGGAGGTCTGGAGAGTTGCGCGTGCGACACAATTTTCTCCGCAGTCCACCCATTTTGATTATCATCGGCGCAGATTCGATTGCTCGAGAAGATAATTTGTGAAGAAGGTTTTGCGATGAGCGCGGCAGGCCTCGATAAACTTGAAACACCTTGCCTGGTGCTCGAGCGCGGCAAGCTCGAACGCAATATCGCGCGCATGCGCGACCACCTGGCGCAGCTAAAAGTTGGGCTGCGTCCGCACGTCAAGACCGCCAAAAGCGTTGAAGTCGCGCGCCTGGCGCTTGTCGGCCAGCCTGGCGGCATCACCGTATCGACGCTCAAAGAAGCCGAGCAATTTCTTGCGCACGGCGTCACGGATATCCTGTACGCGGTTGGAATCACGCCGAACAAGCTTGATCACGTGGCGGCATTGCAACGCAGAGGCGCCGATATCACCATTATTCTCGACAATGTCGAATCCGCGCGCATAGTTGCTGAGCGCGGCGCAGCGCTCGGCATTCGCTTTCCCGCGTTAATCGAGATCGACAGCGACGGTCATCGCTCCGGCGTCAAGCCCGGCGACGCGGTGCTCGTTGAAATCGGCCGCATTCTGGAATCGAGCGGCGCGCAACTGCGCGGCATTATGACGCACGCGGGCGACTCGTATAACTGCGACACGATCGGAAAAATTCGTGCGATGGCCGTGCGCGAACGCGCTGCCGTCGTAGAGTGTGCCGCGCAACTTGAGGTGGCCAGGCTGCCCTGTCCGATCGTCAGCGTGGGGTCCACGCCGACCGCGACTTACAGTGAAAACTTAAGCGGTGTCACCGAAGTACGTGCCGGCGTGTACATGTTTTTCGATCTGGTCATGGCGGGGCTCGGTGTCTGCACGCTCGACGACATAGCCGTGTCCGTGCTCGCGACGGTCATCGGGCATCAACCTGCCAAAGGCTGGGTCATCACCGACGCGGGCTGGATGGCGATGTCGCGTGATCGTGGCTCCGCGAGCCAAAAAATCGATCAGGCGTATGGCATCGTGTGCGACCTTGCCGGTCGGCCGCTCGACGACTTGCTCGTCGTTTCAACCAATCAGG
>JANXRI010000453.1 GCA_025353085.1 Betaproteobacteria bacterium | reverse complement strand
AGTATCCGGAACTCGCCGTGATCTCCAACGTGGTCGAAAACGGCGTCGCGATCGGCGGTCTCGGCGACGGCGAAGCGGTATGGCACACGGATAGTTGCTTCAACAAGATTCCGCCGGGCGCGAGCATTCTGCATTCACTGGTCATTCCGCCAAGCGGCGGCGATACCAGTTTCACCAACATGTATCTCGCACTCGAAACATTGCCTGCTGAATTGCGTTCGGCGATCAAAGGCAAAAAGATCAAGCACGACATGCGCTACACGTCCGGCGGCCAGCTGCGCCCAGGTTACAGCGGCGATGAAGACATTCTCACGACGCCCGGGCCGAGCCACGCGATTGTGCGGCAGCATCCCGCAACCGGCTGCAATGCGCTGTATTTGGGACGGCGGCTGCACGCTTACGTGAGCGGACTTTCACGCGATGAATCGGAAGTGCTGCTCGACGCGTTATGGGTGCACGCCACGCGGCCAGAAGCGTCGTGGCATCACCAGTGGAAAGTCGGCGACATTTTGATTTGGGACAATCGCTGTGCGATGCACCGGCGGGATGCGTTCGATCCGAATTCGCGGCGTATCCTGCACCGCACGCAATGCAAAGGCACGCCGATTATCGAAGGCGCCGATGCGGCGACACCACATGCGCGTGCAACGCTCGCGCGCTGAAAGTAATAGCCGCTAAATGCCGGGCGCAGCGCTCACTACTTTTCATCTGCGTTTATCTGCGGCTGCAACTGTTTTAAGATTCGAAATGTTCAACAGACGAGGGATACACTTTTTATGGCGACCGACATCACCGCCGGCAGCGCGCCGTATTGCATGATGATTACGTTTGAAATCGCGCCCGCTGACGAAGCGGAGTTCAACGACATTTACGATAACGATCACATACCAAATATTCTCAAACTGCCCGGCGTGCTGGAAATAATCCGGTTTCGCGACGCGTCGATGAACGAGCGCGGATTTCTCGTTTACTCGGCGCTCTATTTTCTTGCTGAAGAAAATCTGCACGAAACACCCGATTGGAAAACGTTATCCGACATGGGCCGCTGGATGCCGGTGATCCGGCCGAAGGTCAAATCGCGCGCGCGCCGCGCGGGGCCGGTCGTCGCGAGGTTCACGCCCTAAGGAATCTCGGATTACATTCGTTGCTCCGGCGCAGGCCGGTGTCGAGCGCTCAAACGCACTGGATTCCGGCCCCGGCTTACACCCTGCCGGGGCAGGCTCTCGAGCGCCGGGACGACGAAAATAGACTTGTTCGGCGATTCCCCAAGATTACTGAGCGGAGCAGTTCGCTCAGCGCTGAGTGCCGAATTCCTGCGCCCAGTAGACGCCCATCTCGCTGTTCGGATTGATCGCGAACGCGACGCCCATTTCGGTGAACGCTCCATTCATCAGGTTCGCGCAATGCGGCGGGCTTTTAATCCAGCCCGCGACTGCCGCTTCGGGCGCCATCTGCCCGGCTGCAATGTTTTCGCCAGTGGTGCGATATCGATAGCCCGTGCGCGTAACCCGTTGCGCGGGATTGGTGCCGTCGCGCGCCTCATGACTGAAATAATTATTGCGCGCCATGTCGTCGGCATGTGCGTGCGAGGCGGCCGCCAGTTTGTCATTCCAGCGCAGCGGCCGCGCCGCATTCAGCTTGCGGTTGCCGCACAGGCGTGACGCGGCACGCGCCTGATTGATGAGTTCCAGCACACGCTGGCCGGCGGCTTGCCCCGACATTCGAACCGCTGCCACGAACGGCGCAGCCATGACGACTCTTAATTCACCCGAGTCCGCGTAAATGCCCACGTCCGTCAGCGCCGGATCCATTAGCAGCTTGCAATCGCCGCGATCCTTCAAGAGTTGCGCTGCGCGCGCGCCGACGTTTTCACCCGTGATGTTAAAGAAACTCGAACGCGTCGCGCGATAGCCGGCGGACGCCAGACTGCGTTCGAGCGTCTCGCCACGCGTCAGCTCCATCGCAGCGCGTTCAAGCGCCGGACTCGTCCGCATCGGCGGCAACCTTGTTGCGCTCATGCAGCGGCCGTCGCCATCGCGCAGCCGGTTGATTTCGCCGTAGAGATCCGCCGCCGCCGCGCCACCCGCGACAATCAACACCGCCCATAAAAGACAACCGGAAAACATTATCGAGCGCATAAGCAAGGGGCGTTATCTGAACGTGTCGAAGTCGTTTTCGCATCTTAGCAAAAGCGGGTTGCCGGACGACAGACGGGTATCGCTGCAAGGCGACGAGACATTATTGATATTTCAAAAATAAGCGACAGCGCATTTTGCTCGACGCTCCCCTCGCCTTCTGGGAGAGGGGATGGGGGTGAGGGAAGCGAGCGATGTAATGATTTATGAAAAACTCGATAGTTTGGAAGTTAAGTTCGGCAGCGCACTGAACGCGCCACGAGAAAGGCGGATAAAGGACTTGGAAAAGTCAGGCCCGCGCAGCGGGTTCTCTTTCGCGCAGCATCAAAAAGGAGCAGCATCATGATCAAGAATCTTATCTCTACGTTATTGGCAACATTGTTTATGACCGGCTTGTTTGGCACGCTCGCGGGTTGCAATACGATGGAAGGCTTTGGCCAGGACGTCCAGCAGGGCGGCCGCGCGATTAAAGATGAAGCGCGGGAACAAAAGAACAAGTAAGCCCGGTCTTCGACATGATGCCGCAGGCCGGCGCCGATAAAGACACCGGCATGCGTAGCTCACGTAACCAATGCCGCCTGCTTCGCTAAAGCGAAATCATTCTTCGGTCGCGCCCATGCTGCCGGCGGAAACCTGACGGCAATTTGCAAATGAGTGCCGCGCAACACCGGCACGCTCACGTAGCGCAGGCGCCTCGCCTGCAATCGTACGATACTCGGGCAGCCAGGACGCCTGCGCTCCCGTACAACTGCTTATGCGATTGTTCGATATCGCACAGACATTCCACGGGCGCTGAAGTATTTTTACTCCGTACATTCGATTCCTTCTGGAGGATTGCACCCATGTTCACGGCCAACGTTCATGCGTCATTCTCCAGAGGCATGCGCCATTTGATCCTCGCCGGCACGATGGCCCTTGCCGGCTGCGCTGCGGTCGATCAGTCGGCCACCTTGGTTTATCCGCCCGCCGCCGCTGCCGAAGGTCTCGCAGCAGGGCCCAAAAACAAGCAAATAATTCTCACCCCGTTTCTCGATCATCGCGGCGACAAGTCCAACGTTGGAACCGTGAGGAGCGCCTTCGGCCTGCGCGCGATTGAAGTCGTGCCCGCGAATGATGTGCTGCAATGGGTAACTTCAGCGGTTAAGTCAGAACTGGAAAATAGCGGTTATGTCGTCACGCTCGGCCGTAGCGATAAAGACAATTTGCCGGGCGCGAGCGCAACAGTGTCCGGCGTCATCGTAGGAGTCACCTGCAACGCGAGCGACTCCGCGAAAGTTGCGCTGATCGGAAAAATAAGGCGCGCGGGGCGAGAGGTGATGAACAAGGATTATGCGGCCGACGGTTCGGCCAGATCACCGTGGACGTCGGCGGCGCAATCGTGCGCTCACTCATTGACGATCGCGCTCGCGGCTTCGGTCAAGCGCTTTGTGGCTGATGTGGATGGGATGTTAGGGGGGTAGTTTTTTTCTTTTGTTCATGCCTCGATCTCCGGGTGGCAGACCCGGGGCTGGACTCATGCTTTCCGGGTGGCAGACCCGGAGGCTGGTCACTTTCTCTTGCGCCGCCAAGAGAAGAGTAACCAAAGAGAAGGCGGCCCCAGCGAGACGTCCCCTTCGGGGATTCCCTGTGCTGCTCGCCGTGAAAAGCGGCTCAGAAAACTCGCTCGAAGAATGAGAAAACACGTGAACGATTGCGAGCTCAAACAGTTCTTCGCCGAAAGCCCTTTTCACGCCTGCGACTGCTCGGCGACTCACAAGGGGGAAGAACAAAGCGCTTGGTCGATGACGCGAACAGCAGTGGAATTGCAAAGTGTTTAGTTTAGTTTTAGATGCGAATCGTTTTTACCACTCGATACTCCAATCTCGACGCTGATTGGTTTTTTAACCCCTTTGTGGGCCGCTGAGTAACGCAGGCGAGTTCGGTGTTGTGGTCGAGGAGCTGTCTGAGCTGCAACCTTTATGTGTTTTCTCATTCTTCGAGCGAGTTCTGCCGAGACCCCGAACTTGTCGAGTAACGCAAGGAACGCGCATGGCGCGGCTCACCACGGGGCGGCCTCCTTTGGGTTACTTTTCCTGGCCGCGCAGGAAAAGTGACCAGCTGCCGGGCTGCCCCCGGCGAATGAACCAGCCCCCGTGGCTGTCCCCCGGTGATTGAAATTCCAAACAGAGTTGTTCAGGCCTCAATCCTTAATCCCGCTGTGCAGAAGTCTCCGTTCAAGCGAGCATAAATGCGATGGCGCGGTTTCGATCGGATTCGGCGAATGTCGCGGACGGATCGTCTGATTATTTTGCAGTCGTCGTCTGCGGGTCGCACTCGAATTGCCTGCGCTTCGAGAGCGCACAATGAATCTGCAGGCCGCGAGCCGCGTGAATCGTAGGAACAGGCGAAGCGCCGCATATCGATAAATGTAACGCAGGCGCCTCGCCTGCATTAGTTGATTGATGGCGGGCGAGACGCCTGCGCTACGAGGGCTTATATCCGGCGGGCCGCAAAGCGGATTGCGGTGATACTATAAAAACAAAGGCCCAACGCGTGGCCCTCTTGGGATTCCTTTATGACTCTATCGTTGAAGAAATTTTCGCAGGCAGCGATGATCGCCTTGCTGCTGGCTTTGCCCGTCAGGGAATTTGCGGCCGCAGAAATGGTGTCGGTGAACACGGTTCCGCGCTTCGCGCTCGTGATCGGCAACGGCAATTATCGCGAGGTGCCGCTGAAGAACGCGCCGAACGACGCCAAGGCGATTGCCGACCGTTTGAAAGCCATGGGATTCGACGTGACGCTGAAGGTGGACGCTTCGCGCGTCGAGATGATCGAGACCATCCGTGCGTTCGGCAGCAAGTTGCAGAAGCAGCAAGGCGTCGGGCTTTTTTACTTTGCCGGCCATGGCGCGCAGCTTGCATGGCGCAACTACCTGATTCCGGTCGACGCGCAGATACAAGATATCTCTGAGATAGATGCGCAGGCAGTCGACATGGACACGCTGCTCACCAGCATGACGCGCGCCCGCAACCCGATGAACCTGATCATCCTCGATGCTTGCCGCGACAACCCGTTCGGCGGCAAGGTGAATGTTCCGCAAAAAGGTTTGAGCCAGGTCGATGCGCCGCCCGGCACCCTGCTCGCGTACGCGACCGCGCCTGGCAATACGGCTGCCGATGGTCTTGGCGTCAATGGTCTATACACGGAGAACATGCTGAAAGAAATGCAGGCGCCCGCCGCCAAGCTCGAAGATATTTTCAAGCGCGTGCGGCTGAATGTGCGGCTGCAATCGCGCGGCCAGCAGATCCCGTGGGAGAGCACGTCGCTCGAGCAGGATTTTTATTTCCATCCGCAAAAAAGCAGCGGAAATGTTTCGCTTACAGAGAGTGAACAACAGTTCCAGCAAGAATTTGCGTTGTGGGAAAGCATCCAGAATTCGAAGGAGCCGGCGCCGCTCGAAGACTATCTGCGCCGTTACCCCAGCGGCAAGTTTTCCGAGCTCGCGCAGTTCCGCCTCGATCGCGTGCTTGCGCAAAAGGGCGAGAAGCCCGTGCAGATCCCCGATGCGGCGCGCAATGGGAATCCCTATACCAAGGGCACCGTCAAGCCGAATACCGACTACTCGATTGGCGACACCTATGCCTATCGCCGGCTCGACATAACGTCGAGAGAACAAACCGGCAAATACACTTTCGCCTTGACCGACATCAAAGACGACACGCTCATCTTTAACAAAGGCGCCCAGGTCCGTGATCTGCTCGGCAACGTCTACAAAAACATCGCTTATGGCGAATACAGCGGCGAGGAAGGCGGCGCGGCGCAGTTTCTCCCCGCGGAGTATACGGTCGGCAAGAAATGGACGGCGCGCTATCACGTCAAAGGCAAAGACGGCAGAGAGTGGTCGACGCAATATTTCTTCAAGATAGTCGGCAAAGAAAAGATCACGGTGCCGGCCGGCGAGTTCGACGCGTTTAAGGTCGAGGGGCAAGGCTCTATGACGTTGGGCGCGCGCCTCACGTTCAACTATTGGATCGCCCCCGACAAAGTCAGACGGGTGCTGGCGACGGAATTTGTTTCGCAAGGTTTAAAAACCGGCACCCTGATAACCAACGAGCGCTACGAGCTGGTCTCTTATCGGCAACTCAGAGAAGTGCAGTAGAGCTACTCACACCGTGCCGTGAATGAATCGGGCACTTCCAACATCCGAACGTGCCTGCGGTAAATAATTCGGAATTTAAGATCGGTAATCTTATGATGAAATTTGCGAACTTTACATGCGCAGCCGCGCTCTGCGCAGTCCCGACATTCTTAGCCGCTCAACCGCTTCCCAAAGACTATCCGAACAAGCCAATCCGCGTCGTCGTGCCGTCACCGCCCGGCGGTCCGCCCGATCTCATCATCAGAATGCTCGAGCCGAGAATGAGCTTGTCGCTCGGCCAGAATCTGGTGATCGACAATCGCGCCGGCGCGGGCGGTGTCGTCGGCACCAACTTCGTGGCGAAGGCGGCACCTGATGGCTACACGTGGCTGTTCACTACGGCATCGCATACCAATACGCCGCCTTTCAACAAGAATGTGCAATTCGATCCGGTGCGAGATTTTTCGCACGTGTCGCTGGTCGCCCAGAACTTCGGCCAGGCGCTCATCGTGCCGCCGAACTCTCCCGCCAAAACCGTGACAGAGTTGATCGCGCTGGCGCGCCAGCAGCCCGGCAAATTGAATTACGGTTCCGCCGGCATCGGCACCGCGAGTCATATACCGGCCGAGGTGATGAAGTCGATGAGCGGCACGGACATCGTCGCCGTCCAGTATAAGGGCGTGCCGGAAGTGATCACCGATGTTCTTGCCGGACGCATGGACATGATGTTCGTCGGCACGCAAATCGCAGCGCCGCTGCTTCAGAGCGGCCGCGTGCACATACTCGCGCTAACGGGCGCGAAACGCTGGAAGGGTTTGCCGGACGTGCCGACCATGCAGGAGTCGGGCTTCAAGGGTTACAACTTGATCAACTGGTTCGGCCTGTGGCTGCCGGCGGGCGCACCGCGCGAACTCGTCGCGCGCCTGCACGCCGAAATAGTCAAGGCACTGGCGGATCCGGAAGTCCAGCGTCAGTTTGACATTCAGGGTCTCGAAGCCGTCGGCTCTAAGCCGGACGACTTTGCGCGGTTCGTCGCGACGGAGTCGACGTTTATGAAAGAGCTGGCGCGGAAGCTGGAACGCGCTCCGGTGCGTTAGGTGGCTGGACTCAATCACCGGGTGGCAGACCCGGGGCTGGTTTCAATCTCCCCGTGGCAGACGGGGGGCTGGTCACTTTCCCTTGCGCGGCCAAGCGAAAGTAACCAAAGGGAAGGCCGCCCCGTGGTGAGTCGCGCCTTCGCGTTCCTTGCGTTACTCGCCGAGTTCGGGGTCTCGAAAAACTCGCTCGAAGAATGAGAAAACACGATTGTGATTGCGAGCTCAAACAGTTCCTCGACCACGGCACCGAACTCGTCTGCGTTACTCAGCGATTCACGAAGGGTTGAAAAAACAAATGGTGTCGAGATAGGAATCAGTGAGTGGTAAAAACAATTTAAAAACGCTGCCAGCACTACTTGCAATCTAATTGCTGCTCGAGTCCTCGACCAAGCGCTTTCGCGTTTGTCCCCCTCGTGAGACGGCGAGCAGTCGCAGCCGTGAAAAGAGGTTTCGGCGAGGAACTGTCTGAGCTCGCAACCTTTACGTGTTCTCTCATTCTGCGAGCGAGTTTTCGGAAGCCGCTTTTCATGGCGAGCAGCGCAGGGAACGCTGTCAGGCGCGTCTCGCTGGGGCCGCCTTCTCTTTGGTTACTTGTCTCTTGGCGGGACAAGAGAAAGTGACCAGCCCCGGGTCTGCCACCCGGAGAGAATGAAACCAGCCCCCGGGAGCTGCCCCCCCCCCGACGACTTAACCCCGCGCCGGAACGCGTTTCCCATTTAACACTGTTGCAATCGGGAACAAGCACTGTTTACCCGTGCGCTTGCCTTTGTAGTTGTCGACGAACTCGAACGCGCCGTCTCGCAATTCCATGATCGCCACGTCCGCCGGCGCGCCCACATTGAGCGTGCCGCGGCCGTCGAACGCGGGGAACACGCGCGCTGCGTTGACCGTCGCACACGCGATGATCTGGCTCAACGACATGCCGAACATGAAAAACTTCGACATGACGTTTGGAAAATCGACGACGCCGGTCGTCTTCGACGCGACGCTCCAGTCCGTGGAGAAAGTATCGGGCCAGAACCCCTGCTTCATTGCGCGCTCGACCATGTCCCAGGTGAAATGACCGTTGACGCCGTTGCCGAAATCGAAGATGACGCCGCGGCGGCGCGCGGCTGACACATCGGGAAACAGGTTTCCTTTGTCGTCGAGAATACTGTTCGGCGGCGGCGCATACATGTGCGTGACGATATCGCCGCGCTTAAGCAACGGCAGAATCGAGCGCATCGGCGAGTAGTTCTGGCCGATGTGAATCATCACCGGCAGATTAAATGGAGCGGCCGCCTCCTGCGCGCGCCGTAATGCTTCGAGGTCGTTGTCGTCGGCAACGTTTTCCGACATGCGCACTTTGACGCCGCAGACGACGTCGCGGTGACGGGCGATCGCGCCCCGCGCGAGATCGACGTTGGCGAGGTTGAGATCGTGCAATTCGCCGTCACCACTCAGGACGCCAATGCGCGAAATGTTCACCAGCAGGCGGCCGATTTGCGGTGCGCCGCGCGCGACGGCGGCAACCTGATCGATGTTGTCCGCTCCAGCCGTGCCCGCGTCAACCCAGCCTGTCACGCAGTCGTGGAGCGCCAACGGCGGGCCGTCTTTGCCGCGGCCCGCATGCGTATGAATATCGATCAAGCCCGGTGCGACGATCTTGCCGCGCGCGTCGATCATGTCAGGCGCACTCGCTGCAATGTTCGATGCCACCGCGACGATGCGACCATTGGCGATTGCGATGTCGCGTATCGCATCGAGCCCGATCGACGGATCGATAACGCGGCCGCCTTTGATGATCAATTGATAGCTCTGCGCAAAGACATCCGGAATGCGGGCAAACATCGCAGCGCCTGTAGCGACTGCCGAGGCGGAAACGAACTGACGTCGGTTCATCATGATAGGAACTCCCCCATTTTGTTTTGTGTGACGTGAAAAGTTTTTGTCCCCTCTGAATGCCCTGATGCGGTTTGAACCGTCTGGTGGGCGGGGTGTTTTAGATTGTGGTCGCGTCGACTTCGAGTGTCAACGGAGGACGGCCTGTGAACTGGATGCGCATTCTTACCGAAGGCTCCGGGGGGCAGCCCCGGGGCTGGTCACTTTCTCTTGCGCCGCCAAGAGATAAGTAACCAAAGAGAAGGCGGCCCCAGCGAGACGCCACTGCGTGGTTCCCTGTGCTGCTCGCCAAGGCCGGCGGCTTGCGGAACTCGCTCTCAGAATGAGAAAACACAT
>JANXRI010000421.1 GCA_025353085.1 Betaproteobacteria bacterium | reverse complement strand
CGAAAAAGCGCCCCCTACTCCCACTCTATCGTGGCCGGCGGCTTTCCGGAGATGTCGTAAACCACACGATTGATGCCGCGGACTTCGTTGATTATCCGGTTCGAAACTTTTGCGAGCAGGGTGTACGGGAGTTCCGCCCATTGCGCAGTCATGAAGTCGGTGGTTTGCACGGCGCGCAAAGCGACGACATTTTCGTACGTGCGGCCATCGCCCATGACGCCGACTGAACGCACCGGCAGGAACACGACGAAAGCCTGCGCCGTCCTGTCATACCAGCCGGCTTCGCGCAGTTCCTCGATGAAAATTGCATCTGCCCTGCGCAACAAATCCGCATACTGCGCTTTCACTTCCCCGAGAATCCTAACGCCCAAACCCGGGCCTGGAAACGGGTGCCGGAAAACCATCTCGCGCGGCAAGCCCAACGCCAGCCCCAACGCTCGCACCTCGTCTTTGAAGAGCTCGCGCAACGGCTCGAGCAATTTCAGATGCAGCGTTGCAGGCAGGCCGCCGACGTTATGATGCGATTTGATGGTGTGCGCTTTGTTGGTTTTCGCACCGGCAGACTCGATGACATCAGGATAGATGGTTCCCTGCGCAAGCCATTTCACTGCCGGCAGCTTCGCGGATTCCCGTTGAAAGACCTCGACGAACACGCGCCCGATGATTTTGCGTTTCTGTTCCGGCTCGTCGACGCCGGCCAACGCATCGAGAAAGTGGCGCGCTGCGTCAACATGAATTACTTTCACGCCGAGTCCGCTCGCGAACGTTCGCATGACCTGCTCAGCCTCGTTTAACCGTAACAGGCCGTTATCCACAAATACGCAAGTGAGCTGTTTGCCGATCGCGCGATGCAGCAGCGCCGCTGCCACCGCCGAATCGACCCCGCCCGATAATCCGAGCAGCACTTCTTCAGCCCCGACGGCCGAACGGATTTTGCCGATCGCCTCGTCGATATAGCCCGGCATGCTCCAGTCACCGTCGAGCTTGCAAATATCTCTTATGAAACGATCGATGATCGCTTTACCCTGCAGCGTGTGAGTCACTTCCGGGTGGAATTGCACCCCGTAAAAATGACGCGCTTCATCCGCCATGCCGGCAACCGCGCACGCCGCATTGCTCGCGATAATCCTGAATCCCGGCGGGAGCGCCGTGACCTTGTCGCCGTGGCTCATCCAGACATCGAGCAAGCCATGCCCTTCGCCGTTGACCCGATCCTGGATGTCTTTCAACAACGCGGAGTGGCCTTGCGCGCGAATCTCTGCATAACCGAACTCGCGCACAGTGCCGCTTTCGACTTTGCCGCCGAGTTGTTCCGCCATGGTTTGCATGCCATAGCAAATTCCAAGTACTGGCACGCCGAGTTCGAACACTACCGCCGGCGCGCGCGGCGTCCCGCCTTCCCATACGGAGGCCGGGCCGCCCGACAAGATGATTCCGGCCGGTGCGAACTCGCGCACAAACCTGTCGGTAACATCATGCGAATGCATCTCGCAATAAACGTTCGCTTCGCGCACACGCCGCGCAATCAGTTGCGTGTATTGCGCGCCGAAATCGAGTATGAGAATTTTTTGATGCGGCATTTCAGGATTCGCTATGGAGCTTTTAAGATTTAGAAAAAAACGCGGCAACGCGTCTGCGTTGCCGGAATTCGATGCCTTGCAGCAGGCGCTCAATCGACCCGGTAATTAGGCGCTTCCTTCGTAATTTGAACGTCGTGAACGTGCGACTCGCGAATGCCGGCGTGCGTGATCTCGACGAATTCCGCTTTGCTGCGCAGTTCGTCGATCGCATTACAGCCGGTGTAACCCATGCTCGCGCGCAAGCCGCCCATCAGTTGCAGGATCAGCGGCACGACGCCGCCTTTGTACGGCACGCGCCCTTCGACGCCCTCGGGAACGAGTTTCTCAGTTGCTTCTTCAGCATCCTGAAAATAGCGGTCGGCCGCGCCCTGCTGCATCGCGGCGAGTGAGCCCATGCCGCGATACAGTTTGTACGAACGGCCTTGATACAGCTCGGTGTCACCCGGCGATTCTTCAGTGCCGGCAAACAGCCCGCCTATCATCACCGAATGCGCACCCGCGGCAAGCGCCTTCGCGATATCGCCGGAAAACCGAATGCCGCCATCAGCGATCAGCGGGATATCGGTTTTGGCCAGCGCCTTCGCGACATTCTCGATGGCGCTGATTTGCGGCACGCCCACCCCGGCCACGATCCGCGTCGTGCAAATCGAACCCGGGCCAATGCCGACCTTGACCGCATCGGCGCCATGATCGACGAGCGCTTTGGCTGCACTTGCGGTGGCGATGTTGCCGCCGATGACCTGCGCCTTCGGAAAAGTTTTCTTCACCCATCTGACGCGATCGAGAACGCCCTGGGCATGGCCGTGCGCCGTATCCACCACGACGACATCGACGCCCGCCTCGATCAACGCAGCCGCACGCTCTTCAGTGCCTTCGCCGACTCCGAGCGCCGCTCCCACCCGCAGCCGGCCGAGCTTGTCTTTGCACGCGCTCGGATGTTCGGTCGACTTTTGAATATCCTTGACCGTGATCAAGCCACGCAGTTCGAAATTTTTGTTAACAACCAGCACCCGCTCGAGGCGATGCTTGTGCATGAGCGCCATCGCGTCTTCACGCGTCGCGCCTTCACGCACGGTCACCAGCCGCGAGCGCGGCGTCATGATGTTCTTGACGGGCTGACCAAGGTTGGTTTCGAAACGCAAATCGCGGTTGGTCACGATGCCCACTACTCGTCCGGCAGCATCGATCACCGGTAAGCCGGAAATTTTGTGCTGATTGGTCAAGGCCAGCACATCGCGCACTTTCATATCCTGCGTGATGGTGATCGGATCTTTGACCACGCCGCTTTCGAAGCGTTTGACCTTCGCGACTTCAGCTGCCTGCGCACGCACTGTCATATTTTTGTGAATGATGCCGATGCCGCCTTCTTGCGCGATGGCGATGGCAAGCCGCGACTCGGTAACGGTGTCCATGGCGGCGGACACGAGCGGAATGTTGAGGCTTATGGTGCGCGTGAGCCGGGTCGTCAGGCTTACGTCGCGGGGCAGGATGGTGGAGTGGGCGGGAATCAGCAGTACATCGTCGAAGGTCAGGGCTTTTTGGACCACGCGCATCTGGTGTTCCCTCGCAAATGAGCATTATACGCAAAGCGCCGAATACCGCCAAGCGAACCGGCAGCGTTTAGGGTGCGATTGAGCCGATGCTTACACAGGAGGGGCCGTACAAATGCATCATTATTTTTATTGTTGGTGGCGATATCAACGGGCTGTTAAGATTCATTCGTGATCGCTCCCCGCTTGGTTAAAAGGCGTTCGGCAATGGAACACGCAGAATCAGATTGGTCAGTGGTATGAGCGACCCTCGCCGGGACTTGGACGCATGAGCCGAGCCAGTCCAAAGACACTGGGTTTTGCCAAGCAACTCATTGCTTACGAGACACGCGGAAATAAATCGTCCGGGACACAAATCCCCGAGGCCTGTTTCGTCTATGAGAAGCTGCGTCCCAATCTGGCGAACCTCATGGGCACCGCCGGTTTTCGTGCGCTCCTTGCGCGCTCACTCGCGCTGTCCAACGCGCAATTTCCGTGGTTGCGCGCAGTGCATGTCAATGCGGATGGTTCGTGACTATTCAGCCTGAGGCAGGCATAGGGGCGTGCCCCAAGAAGGTCAAGCGCAATACCTCGAACAAATTATGTCCTTGCTTGTGCATGGTATCGAGATAGGAGCGGATGATGCAGAAATTCTGCGCGCCGTTGAGC
>JANXRI010000365.1 GCA_025353085.1 Betaproteobacteria bacterium | reverse complement strand
CTGAAGATTGCGCGGCACTCGGCATCACACCAGATGAGCGCGTCGACGTCGGCAACCATCGCGGCACGATCACCCTGCATGCCAAAGCATTCGACGGCCTGCAGCGCGGCGTCATCGTCATCGAATCGATCTGGCCCAACTCGGCGTTCGAAGGCGGCATCGGCGTGAACTCGCTGATCGGCGCCGACCCCGGCGCGCCGAATGGCGGCGCGGTGTTTCACGATAGCGCGGTGTGGGTCAGGCGAGCGGCTTGAAACGGCAAACCAAAAACAATACAGGACTCGCCACGGAGGACACGGAACGAGGCATAGCAGACTCGTGCTCATGCCCTGACGTAATTGAGAAGTAAGGTATCTCGCTTACACGCTCTTCATCCTGTGCTTCGCGGATTGGCGCCCGAGTCCACATAGTCGCGCGTATCAAATGCACACCGACGATTGGTAACGCCTCCTCGTTTTTCGATCCAGTCGAAAGCGGAGGTTAACGGGATTTTGTCACAGGATAAAACTTCGGCGGAATTCGACCGAGCGATTCATGCGGCCGGTGGCGGTTATGGTGGTGGAGCCCCGCATCGGCCTGTTTGAGAAAACCGATGATCTGTTCTTCGCTGTATTTGCTCTTCTTCATATCCGTCATTCTCCACGATTCGACGGACTTCCCTGCTTCAGATTGGTCGGGCTGCCAGAGGGCATGTCAAAATTTGCGGAGTTACTTCTCTCTGACGTTGAAGCAGGTAATGAAACTGTCAAAACTGACAACCGCATCCCGCCAACCGAAAACGAAGCGGCCAGGGATTACGAGATTTTTGAAGCCTCTCCGCTATGCTAAGCAAATGTTCGCGCCCGCAGTCCAGGGGCTCGCCGAGTCCATGCGAGCCGCGCAACCGGGCTAAAAATGTGTACCAACTATAAACTTGAGTAACCAGCGGTCAGAAGCTGTCGTCAACCCGCGCCCGATTCCAGCATTCAGGTCAAACCTGCCCACCTGGGTGTCGACAACAGCGTAAAGCGTTTGGCCCCGCTCGTTCAAGTGCCCGACGTTTCGAACCGGTCCGATTTCGTTGTAGCTTTCAAGACCAACGTGGTAGCCGGCGTGGGTCTGGTAAGTGATCTTGGTATCGATTTCGAGCGCAACGGGGCTGCTGACGGGACCAGATAAACTCCAGTCAAAATTGGCGTTGCCAGCATAGGTCCAGCGACCTGAACGATAACCGTAAATACCTTTGAGCTGTGCATTCCAGGGCGCTTGCGAGACGCGCAGGCTCGTCTTACCTATTTCGAGATTGGCGCCCCAAAAGAAACCTTGGGTCTCGTCGTGCGGGGCAATGTATTTTAGGCGGAGTTTTTGTCCGTCGTAGTTCGTGGGAGCGCCGGGACTGGTGGTTGTAAGCAAATACACCCCGAGCTCCAAAGTATCGCTGATACCGTAATAGAATTCGGGTGTGAGGCGGTATATATGGTTAGGTGGCTGCGCACCCCGATATTCCGGCGTGCCGCTGCCCGACATCACGAAGTTATTATGTACATCCGCTCCAAAGCGACCCGGTTTGCTCAAGTCGTCCATGTAGATCTGGATCTCCTCCGGCGCCCCGGCAGCAGTCCCGCTGCTAAGACTCGAACCGATGCCTGCGACTAATAGGAGAGCGTAGCTTACGAAGCGAGCGGGCCCATGAAATCCCAATGCTTGAAATACCATATTCATGTTCACAGTGAAATATTGCAACAAATCCGGGCTAGAGCTTCGATATTCGTGAGAGGCTGCCATGCCCCATAGCCTGATGCCATAAGGCCATGAGCGCATGTCCGTATAAGTAAACCCACATGAAAGTGGAAAGAAACGAATGCACGCCCATAAGCATACTTGCTAATGGCGTTACCGTGTCTTGCGGGGCTAGTGCGACAAATAAAATCCCGCCGGTTAATGCCATTGCTGAAGTAATCAGTAGCCCAAGCCCATGTATTGTTCCGACAAGTGCGCCATCCTGCGGAATTGCTGTCAATCGCAACAAGAAAAACTGTCCGCTTTCGCGCCCGAGCCATTGCCTGTCTTTGATGTCACCCAAGGGTAAAGCCTGCCCTGAGATTCTCGTTGCCAATTTATGAGCCGGTAAATCCACCCGTGTAGCGCATTGGCAACCCGATTGGGAAAGCTCAAGCCCATCCCTCCAAAGTTGTAAACAGAGGGCGCTCGGACACTAACTCTACCCTAACTCTTGCTCACTATCTTCATACCACGCGAACCCCCGCGTAACTTTGAAGGAGTATTTATCATGAGACAAAAAATCTACGCAGCGGCATTTGTCAGCCTCACCGCGATCGCCATTGGCAGTGCTGCTTATGCGGCAAAATCAGCCGAGAACGACGCGCTGGACAGATCGGGTGCAACGATTGGCTTAACGCAAGCAATAACTGCTGCCGAGCAGCATGTCGGTGGCAAGGCGTCCAAAGCCGAGTATGAGCGGCACAAAGGTCAATGGGTGTTTGATGTTGAAGTGGTCAAAGACAAACAGGTCATGGATGTGACGGTCGACGCGACAAGCGGCAAAGTGATTGCTGCAATCGAAGACAAAGCCGACCATGACGATGGACATGACAAGGCCGATTGATTGGTCCTGACCTGAGCTGCCGGGGTGGCATCGCTGTCTCGGCAGCTGCTTTTTGGTTGAGACGCCATACTCTTCCATCAACGTTAAAACCTCTATCAAGGCAGCCCATGAACAATGCAACAACTACCGGCGTATTGTCGCTAAGCCAACTCCTCAACAAAGTACCAGAGGTGACGCTTGCCTTTTGGATTGTCAAAATAATGTCGACCACCGTGGGTGAAACCGGGGCCGATTTCCTTGCCGTAAATGCGGGTTTGGGTCAAGGCGTCACCAGGGCGATAATGGGCGCCCTGCTGACGATTGCTCTCTTCATGCAGCTGCGCGCTCGGCGCTATGTCCCTTGGATTTATTGGCTTACAGTCGTGTTGGTCAGCGTGGTTGGCACCCAGATTACCGACGCGCTGACGGACGGGCTAGGCGTAAGCCTTTATCTGAGCACGACAGTCTTTGCAGCGGGTTTAGCGATTATTTTTGCCCTCTGGTACCGACTGGAACGGACGCTGTCCATTCGTACGATAGTCACGCGACGTAGAGAATTATTTTACTGGGCCGCCGTTCTGTGCACCTTCGCTCTCGGCACCGCGGCGGGAGACCTTGCCACCGAAGCCCTGGGTTTAGGATTCAAGTGGGGTGCGGTGATATTCGGCGCAATGATCGTGTTCACACTGATTGCCTGGCGCATAGGCGCAAATGCGGTATTGGGATTCTGGATCGCCTACATCTTAACGCGCCCATTTGGAGCGGCGCTTGGCGACCTGCTGACCCAGGCAAATACCTACGGCGGGCTCGGGCTTGGTGCGACGTGGACGAGTGCCATTTTCCTGACTGTCATTGTAATTCTGGTGACCTTTGCCCAGGTTAATAGCGGCAAAGTCACGCCTGCGAAGGCGATTGCATAAGTCCCTTTATTTATCAATTTTATTTCAGGACATAAAATCATGAAACCGATCAATACATTTATTCTCTTCATTACTGCAACGTCGATCATCGCTACCTTGACCTTGGCGGCAGGATGCTCAAAGCAATCTACGACTGAAACAAAAGGTGTTGCCCCTTCAACCGTTACACCACAGACGAGCACTCAGTCCGGTAATCCTGCACCAGGAAAAACGCTGTCGAAACTGGGCGATTTGACCGCATTTCGCGCGCTCGCCGCGGACGTCGCGGCCATCGTGGAAAAAGGCGATTTGGCGGGCGCAAAAACGCGGATCAAAGACTTGGAAGTGGCATGGGATTCTGCTGAGGCGGGACTGAAGCCGCGCGCGGCGGATGATTGGCACGTAGTGGACAAGGCCATCGACAAAGCGCTGAGTGCATTGCGCGCGGCGGCGCCCAACGCGAGTGACTGCAGGCAAACGATGGCGGACCTGCTCAAAACTATTGATTCAATGAGTTCCAGGAGTTGACTCGAAAGGATTGCCGAGCGCAACGGGAAACAAATCAGCATGGTCATATATTCGCCCATGATCCTGATAAAACCGGGTAAGACAATGAGCACTGCGGGAACCTGAGTTCTATCGATGCGAATACTGCTTGTCGAAGATGACGCCATGATCGGTGAGGCGGTGTCGGTCAGCCTCAAGGATGCTGCATACGCCGTGGACTGGGTCACAGATGGCGCCGCGGCAAGCCGCGCCCTCGAAAGCGGCGAATACCAAGCCGTGCTACTCGATTTGGGATTGCCCCGGCGGGACGGATTGGAAGTGCTGCGTCGCCTGCGGCAGAGGGGCGTTCTGGTGCCGGTCATCGTCATCACCGCTCGCGATGGTGTGGAAAACCGGATCAAGGGGCTTGATCTCGGCGCGGATGATTATCTGGTGAAGCCCTTCGACGTTAACGAACTGCTGGCGCGATTGCGGGCAGTGATCCGTCGGCAGAGTGGGCAGGCGGCCCCGGTACTTTCCAATGGCACGGTGAGTCTCGACCCGGCGACCCACGAAGCCCAATGCGGAAACAATGTAGAGATTCTTAGCGCACGCGAGTTTGCCCTCTTGCACGCGCTGTTATCGCGCCCGGGCGCGATCCTCAGCCGGGCGGAACTGGAAGAACGCATTTATGGGTGGAATGAGGAAGTGGAAAGCAATGCAGTTGACTTTTTAATTCACGGCGTGCGCAAAAAACTCGGCGCCGAGGTCATTAAAAACGTGCGCGGCGCAGGCTGGATGGTGGAAAAATCCGTATGAGGCGATCCTTGCAGCGGCATCTATCGCTTATGTTGGGCAGTGCTTTGTTGCTCGCAGGTCTGGCGGCGGCGTTGGCCTCTTTTGGTTTCGCGTATTTGGAAGCGAAGGAACTCCAGGACGATACGCTGCGACAGATCGCCACACTGGTCGCCGGAACTAAAGTCGATTCCGCATCGTCGGACACACGGCGCCAGGAGAACGGTGATAAATCTGTGAGCGATCCGGAGTTTCTTGTCTCAGTCATTCATCTGCCCCGAGATCCACGTCCTGCCTGGCTCGCGAATGATTTGCCGCCCGGCTTTCATACGCTGAACCTGGGAGCGGAGCGGCTGCGGGTATTTGTGCGTGACAGTAAAATTGGCGAACGCACGGTCGTGGCCCAGCCCACCGATGTGCGCGACGAGATCGCGATCAATAGTGCACTACGTACGCTGATCCCTTTGCTGCTACTTCTTCCTATACTCGCCTGGTTGGTGGTGAGAATTGTACGCCGTGAACTGGCGCCGATAACTCAACTCACATCTGTCCGGTAGATTTTGAAGTCACTTGATTTTAATCCAACAATGACGCGGGTTTAGACGTGATTCCCGATTCCGACGATTTGAGATCGCAAGTGGTTTTTGCCCCGTATCGTTGCCGATTTTCTTGGCAAACGAGGCATCACCATGAATCGCGGCCAGTCTGTTTTCGCGCAGCTGTTGGGTTTTGTTCCATTCGCGCACTTCGAGCATCTGGTGGATCGGTTCGCCTCGAACCACGGGATCAAGCACTTCTCGGCCTGGAATCATTTCATCTGCATCGCCTATTCCCAACTCACCCGACGCGAGGGCTTGCGCGATCTGGTGGCCTGCCTGAACTCGCAGCGTTCAAAGCTCTATCACATAGGGATTCGCGGCAAGATTTCCCGTTCTACTCTGGCCGATACCAACGAGCGGCGCGACTGGCGAGTGTTCGAAGCGCTCGGTCATCGGTTGATCTACACAGCGGTCGAATTGCATCAAGGCGAGGACATCGGTCTGGGTCTCAAGGAACCGCTCTATGCGCTGGACTCCACGACCATCGACCTGTGTCTGACACTGTTTCCCTGGGCGGACTTTCGCTCGACCAAGGCGGCCGTCAAGGCTCACACCATCGTCGACTTGCGCGGCTCCATTCCCGTTTTCGTCCATATCACAACTGGCAAGGTGCACGACGTCAATGTGCTCGACTTGATTCACTGGCCGGCGGGCGCGATCGTTGTTGTCGACCGAGGTTATCTCGATTTCGCCAGACTGCAATCGTTGCATCAACGCCAAGTCTCCTTCGTCATCCGCGCCAAAGACAATATGCGCTATACCTGGTTGGCCTCGCGCGAGGTCGACAAATCGACCGGACTGCGAAGCGATCAGACCATCCTGCTGGTCACACCAAAATCGAAACTCGCCTATCCGGATCGCTTGCGCCGCGTCTCCTTTCGAGACCCCGAAACGGGCAAGTTCCTCATCTTCTTGACCAATCGCTTCGATCTGCCTGCGTTCACCATCGCCGAGATTTATCGCAAACGCTGGCAAGTAGAAACCTTCTTCAAGTGGATCAAGCAAAACCTGTCGATCAAACATTTCTTCGGAAACTCTCTCAACGCCGTCAAGTCACAAATCTGGATCGCCGTCTGCGTCTATCTCATCGTCGTCATTGCCAAGAAGCAACTGAATCTTCCAGCGTCGCCACAGCTTTTACTGAATATTTTCGAGGTCAACATGTTTGAGAAAATCCCACTCGATCAATTGGTTGTCGATGCGACACTGAATTTCGACGACCACCCCTACGATAACCAGATGTTTTTGTTCTGAAATCTACCGGACAGATGTGTGCGCGGATATAAAAAAGTAGCGCGCGCGTCGAGCGCGATGGCGCCCTGGCCAGGCGGTTTTGCCAGGAGTGGATTGATATCGAGCTCAGCAAGGCGTGATCCCAATGTGGCCGCGAGCCAGCTGACGCGTACGATGGTATCGACCACCGCATCGAGGTCGGCGCCGGCTTGGCCGCGAGCACCCGCCAGTACGGGGAAAATGCGCAGCTTACGCACGAGTTCGAGCGCGCGCTGCGCAGAGAGTGGTGCCAATGCGCATTGCGTGTCGCGCAAGGTCTCCGCCCAGATGCCGCCCGCACTGACCATCATGAGCGCGCCGAATTGTGGGTCCCAGCGACTGCCGATGATTAACTCGATACCGCCCATGATCATCGGCTGTATCACGCATTCAAGCACTGACTCCGGTTCGACCGAGGCTAATCGCGCGGCGATACGCCGCCACGCGTTGATGACTTCATCGTCGTTGCGCAAATCGAGCGCGACGCCGCCGACATCGCTTTTGTGCGTGAGCGTGCGCGAGCTTAGTTTTAAGACCACCGGATAACCCAGCACGCGAGCGGCGGCGACCGCATCCGCCGATGTTTTCACCTGCTGGTCGCGTGTCACTGCAATGCCGGCCAATGAAAGCAGTTGTTTGGTTTCACTTTCAGTAAGTGCGGGAGCCGGCGCGCAATAGGCAGCAACTTCGCCAAAATTATCAGGAATTGATGCTGTAGTCGGCAGCAACCTCAGTGCAGCGCCGTAGTTGATCGCGGCTTTTACGACGCGCAATGCGTCATCCATGCGGTTGGTATAAGGACAGTGCAACTCGCGCAAAATCGCGCGCGCGCTGTCGACCAGGGCACCGGGCGTCAACAGGATCACTGTCGGCTTGCCGTGGGTGACGGCCAGTTCAGCCCATAGGCGTACTTTGGCGTCGAGCTGCGGCGTAGTCGCGACGACGATCAGGACTAGGCCCGTGTCCGGGTCCGCGGCGAGCAGTTGATAACAGTCGCGCGCGCTCGTGAGCCCGGCGTCCCGCGCGAGTCCGCCCACGTCCAATGGATTCGCCGGTCGGGTGACTGGCACGATCTCATGCAATGCGCGTTGCGTCGTTTGCGCTAACTGCGCGAGACGCAGACCGCTTGCGGCAAGCCGGTCGGCGGTTATCGCTATGGTGCCGCCTGAGGGCGACATTGCGGCGACGCCGTCGCCACGCGGCGCGCCAAACCGGATCAGGAAGTCGGCGCACTGAATCAAAGCCTCCGGATCGTCCAGCAGGACAACGGCATGTTCATGGCAGGCCGCGGTCCATGCGGCGGCTGAGCCGGCGAGGCTTGCAGTGTGCGAACGGGTAATGCGTGTACCTGCTTCGCTATGGCCCGCTTTGACTACCAGCAAAGGTTTGCCGGCGGCGCGGCATCGCGCGGCCAAGTCCAGGAAGCGCGCCCCATCCTTCAAGCCCTCTATGTATGCGCAAATTGCGTGCGTTGCGGGATCCGCCAAAAAATATTCGATGAAATCGCAACTCTCGAGGTCAGCCTGATTGCCGACCGCCGCCGCCACGCTGAAGCCCGTGCCCATGTCATGGGCGTGCGAAATCAGTGCGGCCATGATCGAACCGCTCTGGCTCACGAGTCCGATGTTGCCCACGGGCATTGGCTCGACAGCAAGCGCAACCGACGAAGTAAGCGCCAACCTTAATGCGGGGTTGATAAATCCAAGGCAGTTGGGGCCGATCAAGCGCATGCCGTGCCGACGCGCGATGACTACAAGATCGTCTTGACGTTTTGCCCCGTCCGCGCCTGCTTCCGCAAAATCAGCTGCAAGCACCACGCAGGCTGCCACCCGCGCTTTGCCGCATGCCTCGACGGCGGTCCTGAGTTGTTTTCCGGGCACAGCGATGAGCGCCACATCGATTGGGCCTGGCGCATCCTCGATTCTGGCATAAGCAGGAATGCCCAGGATCGACGCTGCGGCTGGGTTGACCGGCAACACGCTGCCCTTAAAACCATGTTTCAACAAGAACTTCATGACCCGCCCGCCAAATTTCTCGGTGTCTTCAGAAGCGCCGATGATGGCGACCGAGCGCGGGTTCAGGACGTTGTGTAAAAAGAAGATAGGGGCGGACATGGCGGGTCGATTCCGGGCGACATGGTAGCGAATTCGAACGACTGCCGCACGGACGCACGGGCATCAGGAGAACATCAGCAAAACATCGTCCCAACTGTTTGACACAAATAGGGGAAATCGCCATAATGTTCGGTTTCGTTCGGAGGGGTTCCCGAGCGGCCAAAGGGATCAGACTGTAAATCTGACGGCTCTGCCTTCGAAGGTTCGAATCCTTCCCCCTCCACCAGTAC
>JANXRI010000312.1 GCA_025353085.1 Betaproteobacteria bacterium | reverse complement strand
TGGTCGAGCGTTCGAATTTGAAATTCAACCACAAACTCCACCTGGATCCAGGTGGTGTGCGCGATCCAGAGGGTAAGCGCGACGCCGCCGGCGCGCGCGACGCGCAGGGCCGCCGCACGGTACTCAAATGCGCGGACTGCCACCAACCCAACACGGGCGGCCTCTTGATGGCGCCGGTCGCGATGGAGCAACACTGCCAGCGCTGCCATTCACTGGCCTTCGAGCCGCAGGTTACGAAGCGGCAGGCAGTACACGGCGACGCGGCGCAAATCGCAACCATGTTGCGCGAGTTCTACGCGCGTCTCGTGCTCGGCGATGTGCCGCCCGACGTCAATCCGCCCAAGGATTTGCCGCGCATGCGCCCGGGTGCGGTGCTCTCCTATCAGGACCGCCAGCAGGCGCTAAGAATCGCCGATCAAAAGGCGAACCTCGTGTTGCGCGAGCTCTTCGAGACCCGCAAGGTTTGCTCAACATGCCATGAAATAAGCCGCCCGGCAGGCACCACAGAGTGGAAAGTCGCGCCGGTGCGCGTCGCCCAGGTCTGGATGCCGCAAGCGCGCTTCAGCCATGCCAAGCACGCGACCGAGCAGTGTACGAAGTGCCATGATGTTTCGGAGTCGAAAGATGCCAGGCACATCGCGATGCCGAATATTACCGGTTGCCGCGACTGCCATGTCGGAGCGCGACCGGTCACCGGAAAAGTGACCTCCGACTGCGCCACCTGCCACAAATTTCACGAGGGCAGCGACTTTTGGCATGGCGTGATGCAGGCGCAAATGTTGCCGCCGGGAAAAAGATGACAAGGCTTACTTGCGGTTTCTTTGCAGCGCTGCTCGCAGTAACGCTTGTCTCGTGCGGCGGCGGCCATGACGAGGGTGGAACCGGTGGACCGACGGTGTCCGCACCGGGCTGTAGCGGCGGCTGCGCGGCAGCGACGCTGACTGCATTGACGGTCGCCGACGTGAATCGCGTTTTAAGCCAGGCCGTGCTGGAAGCCCAGGCGCGCGGCGCACTTGCCACGATCGCGGTGGTCGATCGCTCAGGCAATGTGCTGGCGGTTTTTAAGATGACCGGTGCAGCCGGTTTTACGATTTCCGGCGGGCGGGGCGTCGTAGGCGGCCTTGAAGGCGTGAGTTCGGTGCCGTCCGAATTCGCTGCAATCAGCAAGGCGATCACCGGCGCTTATCTGTCATCTGAAGGTAATGCGTTCTCGACGCGCACGGCAAGCCAGATCGTGCAGGAAAATTTTAATCCGGGTGAAGTCGGTTCGCCCGGTGGTCCGCTGTTCGGTGTGCAGTTTTCTTCGCTCTCGTGTTCCGATGTAGTGGCGACGGGTGCGAGCGCAGGTCCCAAGCCATCCCCGTTGGGGCTCGCAGCGGACCCCGGCGGCCTGCCCCTTTATAAAAGTGGCATTGTCGTCGGCGGCGTCGGCGTTATTGCTGACGGCATCTACGGTCTCGATCTCAACATCAACGACGTCGATCAGAACACAGATGAATTGATTTCAGTAGCCGGTGCACGCGGCTTTGACGCACCGGCCAATCGGCGGGCCGACCGCATCACTGCTGACGGCAGAACGTTTCGCTACGTCGATTCCGAAACCCTCCTGTCGAATCCGTCATCGGCGCCAGCCGCGCCGGCTGCCGGCGCGTTGGTCACGGCGGGGGCTTACAAACCCGCCGCAGGGGTGACAGCCGGCGTCGCGTTCAGCACGGCGGCGTCCGGCTTTCGTCTCGACACGACGACACCGGCGTTTGCCGGTCTCGGCGCCTACGTGCTCGACAACGGCGCCGGCGTCAATCGCTTTCCACCGATCGCGGGCACCGACGGGCAACTAGCAGCGCCGGAAGTCTCCCGCATACTCGCTGAAGCGATTCGAAATGCGAACCGCGCGCGCGCCCAGATTCGCCAGCCGCTCGGCACCCCTGCGCAGGTAACCGTCTCGGTCGTCGACACCAATGCTGCAATCCTCGGCATCGTGCGCACGCCGGACGCGCCGGTCTTCGGGACCGATGTTGCGATTCAAAAGGCCCGCAGTGCTTTGCTGTTTTCAAAAACTACCGCCGCGGCCGCATTGAACGCGCTTGGGGGAACCATCCCGGGTTACGTGACCGGCATGCAGGCGCTCATCGGCGGCGCGTTGACGAACGGAATTGCCTACAGTAACCGTGCGATCAGCAATCTCGCGCGGCCCTTTTTGCCCGACGGCATTAATGGCAACGGGCCGGGGCCGTTATCGAAGCCGTTTGCACAGTGGAGTCCTTTCTCTGACGGCCTTCAATTGGATCTGGTCATCGGCAAGGTTGTCGCGAACG
>JANXRI010000310.1 GCA_025353085.1 Betaproteobacteria bacterium | reverse complement strand
GTATTGGACTCTACCTGTTTGATATCACGCCTCTTATCGGTGTAACGCTCAACCGGCTGTGAGCGTTTGCCGACAGCAGCAGCGCCGTGCGGAATGTTACGCCATCAATGATTTCAAAAAATTGTCCTACACGCGAACCCGCCGTTGACTGATGGCGAGTGCGGGGGGGTGGAACCATTATGACGCTGCCATTAAAGACATTTCACGGAGGTCGTCATGGGCAAACGTACAGCAGTGGTAGCAGTCGTCGAAGAAGCGGATTTTCCCGAGGTAGCGAATATTGGTTTTTCTTTCGAACTTCCCACTGCTGATGAATTTGTTTGTACTGGCGACGAGGTACGCGAGGAATGCAAGATGCTTGGGGGTGCTCATGACGGCCTTTTCGACTAATCGGATTAGTCGTGCCACCCGGCGGCCGGATCGTTCGGTGGCGACCGTGCGGCGCGCCTCGCTCGCACGGCGTTCGCTGATGGTGATGTTGACGGCGTGTATTTGGTGCACGAGCTTCGGCGTCGGCTATGCCAGGTTGCCACCGCCCACACCGGAACAAGTTGCCAAGGCCGCGGCCGAGGCGGAAAAGTCGAAAGCTCTGGCAGCGCAGGAACAGGCCGCGCTGGCACGCGAGCAGGATCGCATCGTGTTGCAGTATCAAAGTGACCTCAGGAAACAAGGCATCGTGCCGCCGACGCCAACGCCGACAGGCCCAACCGCGCAGGCCAATTTGCCGAAAGCGGCAGTCGCGCCGTCCATGAGCCCCCATGGGGGCACTACGCAGAGCGCCGAATCGCATTCAGGCAACGCCAAATAAACCAGCCGCTGTCGCCACTCCACTCACCGGCTGGTCAACTGGTCTTGGGCGAGGTCTGCGCCCCATTCGAGTACCTGAGTTCTGACGCGTGTTTTGCCGTCGCGTTTGAAGCCGAGTTCTCGTGCAGCGCCCTCGGACACATCGATTATTACGCCCTGGCGTTGATGCTTCTTGACCGGCCCGCGATCGTTCACGCGCACCTTGACTGCGCGCCCGTTGCGCAAATTGGTCACCATCAAGAGCGTGCCCATCGGGTAGCTCGGATGCGCCGCAGTGAGTGCGTTTTTATCGAATTTCTCACCGCCGGCGGTAGTTTTGCCAGGTAGACCTTGGCCATAAAACGATGCCGTGCCCACCCGAACCTGACCGCGTCTGGACGCACCGTCATCGACGCCCGCGGGTTTCACGGCGGCCAACGCGACCGATGCGTTAATGACGCATATCGCGACCAGCATCGCGGGCCTGATGTCAGTAATAGTCATCCAATCTCCTCTGGAAGCAAATTAGGTTGCATGAGATGGTAGCGGCTTAAGTCGCTAACGTCCGTAGGCCCTTGCCGGATTTCGGTTTTCGCGGAAACGCATGCATCTCTTCGGGTTTATTCCGACGGCATCGTCAGTCATTACCCGACAGACACACGCTTACGTGCAAGCCACTATTGATTCTCTTTTCGTACGACCCACAAGTCCAGATGACGCTATGCCCGGTTTACCTTGAGCCTTGCAATCGACCCGAATGCGCGGGGCAACGGTGTGGAGAGTCCGGTGAATTTAGACTGGCGCCATGTGGAGAGTGCGGTTTTTTGATCGTTCTGAGAGGCGCCGTCATTTGCGTCGATTGCCTCCCGGCCGACACAACGCAGGTAACCGAGGTATAGAAAATGGCCCGCTCGATCTGGAAAGGCGCGATTTCTTTCGGCCTCGTGAATATACCGGTCGAGATCGTCTCGGCGGAGCAGCGCAAGGAATTCAAATTCTCGATGCTCGACAAGCGTGATTTTTCGCCCGTCGGCTATAAGCGCTACAGCAAAGAGTCGGGGAAAGAAGTCGAGTGGGCGGATATCGTCAAAGGCTATGAGTACGAGAAGGGCCAGTACGTCGTGTTGTCGGACGAGGATTTCAAGCGCGCCAACGTCAAGGCGTCGCGCACCATTGAAATCGAATCCTTCGTGCCGGCGAAGGACGTCTCGCCGGAATTTTTCGAGACGCCTTATTACCTCATGCCTGGCGAGCACGGCGAAAAAGTTTATGCATTGCTGCGCGAAACGCTGCGCGCGACGGGGCGCATCGCGATCGCCCAGTTCGTGCTGCGCACGACGCCCCACCTGGTTGCAGTGCAGCCGGTCGGCCGCGCGCTCATGTTGCTGACGCTGCGCTACGCTGACGAACTGCGTAACGGGAAGGAACTCGAGTTGCCGGCAGAGGGGCTTAAGGAAGCGCGCGTAACCACCAAGGAAATCGAGTTGGCAAAACGGCTGATCGAGGACATGAGTGAAAAGTGGGATCCGTCGGCTTACAAAAATACGTATCACGAAGACCTGATGCGGCGGATCGAACAGAAAGTCAAACAAGGTGAAATTCACGAACTGACCGCGCCGGCTGACGGCGATGCGCAGCCGCGAACCGCCCAAGTCATCAATCTCGCAGCGCTGCTCAAGCAAAGCATCGACAGCGGCGGCCCGCGCCGTGCAGGCGTGCACGGCCGCCCCGCCAAGGCCGCCGCCAAGCCGCAGTTGCGCGCGGTCGAATCGGCGCCGCCGTCGCGGGTCGCTGTTAAACGCAAACGCGCCTGAATCAGTGGCTGATCCGATACCATGCGGCTCGCGGATTACAACGCCAAACGAAATTTCGGGATAACGTCCGAGCCGCGCGGCAAGGTCGCGGCGAGCAAGGCCGGCGCGCTGCGTTATTTGATTCAGAAACACGCCGCAAGCCATCTGCATTACGACTTTCGCCTCGAGTTGAATGGTGTGCTGCTGAGTTGGGCAGTACCCAAAGGACCGAGCCTCGATCCAGCCGACAAGCGCCTGGCGATGCACACCGAGGATCATCCGGTTGAATACGGCAACTTCGAAGGCACGATCCCGCGCGGCCAATACGGCGGCGGCACGGTCATGCTGTGGGATACCGGCATGTGGACGCCGCTCGGCGATGCGCAGGACGCGTACAAAAAAGGCCGTCTCAAATTCGAGCTGCATGGCAAGAAGCTCACCGGGCGCTGGACGCTGGTGCGCACGCGCAATGCCAAGTACGGCGGCAAGGCGGAGGCTTGGTTGCTGATTAAGGAAGCCGATCAGATCGCCACGCGCGGCGCCGCCGCTAAAATCGTCGACAGCCAACCCGACAGCGCCGTCACCGGACGCAGTATCGATGAAATAGCCGCGGCGAAAGATCGCGAATGGCATTCGAACCGGTCGGTCAGCGACAACGTTGAAGCAGGCGCGATTCGCGTGCCCAAAAAAATGGCAGCGTCAAAAGCGCGGTCGCCGGCCACCGTGAAGTCACGCGCGATGGCGTCGCAGGACGGGGGCTCTAAAAACGTCAAAAATGCAAACGTGAAAATTGCGGGCGTGAAAAATGCAGGCGATTAAAAATCCAGCAATGAAGCAATTAAGCGGCGCCAACCGCGCTGCATTGCCTGGGCAAATCGCGCCTGCTCTGACGACACTGGTCAAAGCGCCGCCGGCCGGCGACGAATGGATACACGAAGTGAAGTATGACGGTTATCGGACGCTGTGCCGCATCGACACAGGCGCGGTGCGCATGTATTCGCGGAACGCCAAGGACTGGACTGACAAATTCGGCGCCATCGTCGGCGAAGCCAAACAACTCGATCTCAAATCCGCATGGCTGGACGGCGAAGTGTGCGCGGTCGATGAGAAAGGCCGCTCGAATTTTCAGGCGCTGCAACACGCGCTCGCCGGCGGTACCGAAAATCTGGTGTACTTCGTGTTCGATCTGATGTATCTCGACGGGTTTGATCTGACGAATGTTGCGCTGACCGAGCGTAAACGCGTGTTGCGCACCGTGCTTGGCGACCGTGGTACGGTGATCCGCAACAGCCCCGATGTGAGTGGTTCGGGCGCCGGCGTATTCCGCCAAGCCTGCGAGATGGGTCTTGAAGGCATCATTTCGAAACAGGCCGGCTCAACTTATGGCGCGGGGTTGCGCACGCGGAACTGGGTAAAAGTTAAATGCAGCCTGCGCCAGGAAATAGTGATCGGCGGCTTCACGGACCCGCAGGCGAACCGCACGGGATTCGGCGCGTTGCTGCTTGGCGTATACGACGAAGGCCAACTTAAATACGCGGGTAAAGTCGGCACCGGGTTCGACGATCGAATGCTCGCAAGGTTGCGTGCAAAGCTTGCCAGGCTCGAACAGAAAGAGCCGCCGTTCGTGGACCCGCCGCGCGGCTACGCGGCCAAAGGCGTGCATTGGGTCGCGCCAAAATTAGTCGCCGAGGTTGAGTTTACCGAGTGGAGCGAAGGCGGCGCGCTGCGGCATCCGTCATTTCTCGGGTTGCGCGAAGACAAGCGGGCGACCGACGTGGTGACCGACGTGGGAATCGATCGATGTAATGATTTATGAAAAAGAAAATCTCGATAATAAAAAAATTACCCGGCTAACCGCGCCGGGCAACTTTCGTGACTGAGCGGACGTCTGCGTTGCGCCGCCGTGAATCGTTACTTTTTTATCTCGTGCCCCACGATCCCGCCGACCGCCGCACCACCCACGGTGCCTAGAGCGCTTCCACCGGTTAGCGCTGCGCCACCCACTGCGCCGACGCCAGCGCCGATCGCCGTACTGCGGTCTTGCTGTGACATGCCGCTACAGGCACTTAAACTTGCAACGACGGTAATTATTGCGAACAACTTCATTGCTGTTTTCATGTCATTTCCTGTAATGAGATTGAAATTAAGAATGCCGCGGGCACGCGCCACTCATGACAGGGTAACCACACCCTTGTTTGCACCGTATCGGCGCCCACCGCAATTGTGTGTCAGCACGCGGTCGTAAAAACGTAGGGGTTTTCCTACGTTTTCACTTTGCAACACAAACGGCGTATTCGCTTTGGCGCGGCGCGTGGCGTTGCGGCGAATTGGCTCTTAATGAAGTCATACAGTGGACAAGATTCTTGTCAGCATCGGCGGCCTGCGGCGCAAGGGCTGATAGCCACGCCAATCACGCTCCACGTTGCGGCGAATATCCCTTCCCAACGCCCCCCTGAAAACATATTTGCGCGTCGCGCCGCGCTAGCGACTCAGGGCGGTATAAAATCCCAATCGTGTTAAAAGTAATTTCAAGATGAATTCTGATTCATCACAGCCGACGATCACAGCGCAGATACCGGACCGATCAGGCGCAGAGCGCGATGTCGGCTGTCCGAGCGATCTGAGAACGGCCGTTCATGATCTGCGCAATGTGGTCGCGCCGTTGCGTAATGCCGTGCAACTTCTGCGCTTTCGCGGCAAGACGGATCCGGCTCTCGCGCCTATAGCCGATATCATCGACCGTCAGGTCAATGAGATGATACGCATGCTCAACACGCTTGCCGGCGCAGAGTCGGCCGCCGCCGAGGGCGCTGCGCCGAAGCCGGCCGCGCACGCTGTTGCGACGCCCGCGTCCAAGGTCGCGGTCGGCCGGCGGGTGCTGATAGTCGATGACAATGTCGCCTTGTTGACCTCGCTGTCGAGTGTGCTGCGGGAGGCCGGACATGGCGTAAAAACGGCGGAAGACGGCCCGCAGGCGTTGGCAGCTCGCTGCAAGCTGGAATCCTGAGTTCGTTCTGCTCGATGCAAACATGCCGCGCATGAACGGTTTCGAAGTTGCCAAACTGCTTCGCGCAAAGTTCTCGCAAGATTCGATGAGGCTCGTGCTCATGAGCGGGTCCACACTCGATGAGGCAACCCGGCGCGGCGCTGAACGCGCAGGCTTTGATCATTGCATCGACAAGATTCACAGTTTCTCGTCCCTCGATAGCGTGTTGCGCAGTGAGTGACGACAAGTCCCGATTGCAATGATCCAATGATTTAATGGGTAGGGGAATGGCCTCGCTGGGAGCGATGCTTTTCTCCCCGCGGCACGGGCCGCGTTTCGCGGGGCCGTTCTGTATCGACCGGGACTTTATTTAAGGACGTTTAGCGCCGTGGCGGATTGAAAGTGTCATCTCGTCGGCCACCTTCTCGACAGAGCGCACGCAGCGCAACGAACTCAGCGGAAGCCCGGATTACCCGCCTTAATGGACGGTGACCGGAGCCCGCATTGACCCGATGATTTCCGCTACGCGATGTAGTTCGGTCGCTTTATCGAAGAAGTAATCGGTCCCGGCGCTCATGGCGCGGTAGCGAAATTCCGCATAGTTGTGGTTAGTCAAAATGATAACCAGCGGGCGAACTTCCATATCGATATTGCGCAGGCGGCGTAATACGTTTAAACCGTTCCCCTCGCGCAGTTGGATGTCGAGCACCACTGCGTCAGGCGCGCAACCGACGATTCCGTCTACCGCCTCGTCTTCCGTGTCAGCTGAACCCACAACGCGGCTATGGCCGCCTTCCGCCAGGCTTTCGATTACGCGCTCGAGCAGAACGGGAGAGTCCTCGACGATGTAGACTTTCAATACTCTATCCACTCACTGACCTGACATGACAGGGCCGCCGTTTGCGGAGATTCCCGAAGATTGATACTCGGAGAATCATGTAAGTCCTGCCATCGGCGGGCAGCTAATCCGTTCGTCAGTTTATGCTTACGGCGCCGGGCGGCTTACTGGATTAAGCCGTGCTTGATTGCATAGTACGTAATGTTGGCATTCGTCTTCATGCCCATTTTCTCGAGAATTCGCGAGCGATAGGTGCTGACGGTCTTTACGCTCAGAAATAACTCGTCGGCGATTTCCGATACCGCCTGCCCTGCAGCAAGCTTGCAAAAAACCTGAAATTCCCGCTCGGATAGTTCGGTATGCAGCGCATTCTTTCCATCGCCGCTCAAATCGCCGGCCAGTTGGTCGCCCAGCGCCGGACTCACGTACCGGCGGCCCGCGGCAACAGTGCGAATCGCGCCCACGAGTTGTTCAGGAGCGCATTCCTTGCAAACATAGCCGTTTGCCCCGGCGCGCAATAAATTGATCGCGTAATGATCCTCCGGATGCATGGTCAGAATGAGCACCGGCAGGTTGGGCTTGCAGCGTTTGATTTGCTTGAGCGTGTCGATCCCGTTCATGTCGGGCATCGAAATGTCGAGCAGCACCACGTCCCAATCGGACTCGCGCACCATTTTCAGTGCAGCAGTTCCGGACCCCGCTTCACCGGCGACGTCAAACTCTTTGTAATCGGCCAGAAGGTTTTTCAATCCGGCTCGAACGATTTGATGGTCGTCAGCGACCAGGATGCGTGTCATAACCATCTTCACTTTCCGGGAAGGTATTGGTAAACCGGTACCGGATACATTAACCGGTACCTACCAAAACAACAACCAACGATGAAAACGCGTTGGGCAAGTAGTTTGTGCACATCGAAGAATTTCGAACTTCTGCCTACGCAGAAATGTTTCGTGCCAACCCCGGGCTACAGGGTCAGACCGCCGACGCGCTGCCGGAAGACTCCGGCTTTTGCACGCTTCATACAGGCCACGGTACGCACAGGTGATTCTCACTAAGACGCTTCCGCCGTGGCTAATCTTAGGCGGCGCAGTGAGCATTGCAATCGCCACGATATTCATTGAGCCGATTATATAAAGTCTTGAGACTAACGCCGAGCAACTCAGCGGTTTCTCGCTTGCGGCCGTGGCAATGCTCCAGTGTAGCGACGATCACTTCGCGCTCGATGGCTTCCAGTGGCGTGCCGACCGCAAACTGAAGGAGCGGGCCGCTGTTGATCGGCGATTTCTTCGGATTAGCCGTGCCATTAGCGCGCACGTCGAATTCGATTTCAGCGTCCGCCATGATAAAGGCGCGTTGAACCGCGTTTTTTAACTGACGCACGTTGCCAGGCCAATCGTGCTGCGTTAAATATTCGCGCGCTGACGCGGTGAACCGCTTATCCGCCGCCGACGCAAGATTGAGATCGTTGAGAAAATGCTGCGCCAGCAATTCAATGTCTGCCTCCCGCGCGCGTAGCGGCGGCAGCGGCAAGGGAAACACGGCAAGGCGGTATAGCAGATCTTCGCGCAGCAAGCCTTGGGTGACCGCCTGATTCGGGTCCCGGTTGGTGGCAGCGATGATCCTGACATTGACCTTCATCTCCTGTTCGCCCCCGACGCGATAAAACCGTCCGGTCTCAAGGGCGCGCAAAAGTTTTATTTGCAACTCGACGGGCATTTCAGTAATTTCGTCGAGGAATAGCGTGCCGCCGGTCGCGCGTTCGAAGCAGCCGCGATGCGAGCGAGTCGCGCCCGTAAAGGCGCCACGCTCATATCCGAAAAGCTCGGCTTCAATCAAATTTGCGGAAAACGCACCGCAATTAATCGCGACGAACGGCCCGGTTCGGCAGCTGCTTGCATCATGGATGGCGTTGGCAGCGAGCTCTTTGCCAGTGCCGCTTTCGCCGATCAGCAACACGCTCGCGTCGCTGGGGGCAACTTTAGAAATCATCTGATACACAATGGTCATCGCTGCCGATTGACCGTATAGCTTGCCGAAATGGTGGGGGTCCCGCGCTGCTGGCCGTGGACTGGACTCAGGCCCCGGCGTTGCGTACCGCCGCGCTTTCGCGAACGCCTCTTCGCAGCCTGTCCCCATCGCGCTCGTCGCCATTTCTGTGCTCATGCTTATCCTCTTGGGTTACGTTGGGACTGCCGGACTGCCGTGTATTCCGCTTTGCCATCCCGTTTTTTTAATCAGTTTTCTGGTGCAAGGGAAGGTCATCCTACGGATAAACGGTTACATTCAATATCAGTGGGCGACGCACCATTTTGTAGGACACGGGTTCGATTTTGTAGGAGATTGCCTACAAATCTCGACGTTGCTATTCAATCCCGCTTGATATTTATCGTTGCAAGGCAAGCACTTCGCGATTGGAGGCCGCTAAGCGCGCTTCGCTCAGCTCCCGAGCTTTTTCGCTGCAGCGATGCCGAGCGCGAGAAAAATGACGCATAAAACCAAAAACAGAATAAATAGAACTTTCGCAATGCCCGCTGCACCGGCCGCGACGCCGGTAAATCCAAGCAGGCCTGCAACTATCGAAATAATAAAAAATATAAGCGCCCATTTCAGCATAATTTTCTCCGCGATAGATCAATCACCCACAGGCCGCGCAGATTAATGATACGAACCTGCGCCGGCCACCGAACTATTTTCCGAAACGGGTTTTGGCTTCTTTCAT
>JANXRI010000290.1 GCA_025353085.1 Betaproteobacteria bacterium | reverse complement strand
ATGAAGCCCGGGATCCGGCTGCCGCTGACCCCCTTAACCGAGAACCATCATGCACGCGTGCGCGCCGCGATGAAGCAGGCGGGCATCAATGCGTAAAGGATTTATCATGAATGTTTCGCCGCAATGGAAGACGGCGATGGCAATTTGCGCGGCGACACTGCTCGCTGCGTGCAGCGCATTGCCAAAGCTCGAGAGTGACTCCGTAGAGTACAGGTCCGCGGCCAAAAACCGGTTGCCCGATTTGCGTGTCCCGCCTGATCTGACCAAACCGACCAATGACGACCGTTACTCGGTGCCGGAAGTTAAGGGCGGCGCGCTGTTGTCCGACTACGATAAAGAACGCCGCGCGGCGCCCGATCCTGCGAAAACCGCCGTGCTGCCGGCGCAATCCAATGCGCGGGTCGAGCGTTCGGGCAACCAGCGCTGGCTGGTCGTCGACGGCGAACCGGACGCAGTGTGGAATGTAGCTCGCGAATTTTGGCAGGAGTTGGGCTTTGTAATCGCGGTCGAACATCCGGAAGCCGGCGTTATGGAAACGGACTTCGCCGAAAGCCGCGCCAAGCTTGATGCCGGTGTCATCCGTAATTTCCTCGGCAGAATCCTGGACAGCATTTCCTCGACCGCCGAGCGCGATAAATTCCGCACCCGGCTCGAGCGCGGCAGCGTGCCCGGCACGACCGAAATCTACGTGAGCCACCGCGGCATGGAAGAGGTTTACATCAACGAATACAAGAATGAGACGCGGTGGCAACCGCGCCCGCCGGATCCGGATCTCGAAGCGGAAATGCTGCGGCGGTTGATGGGGCGCTTTGGCGTGCAGCAGGAACGCGCGAAGACCGAAATTGCGCAGGCGAAGCCGCAAGGTCCTGTACGCGCCATCCTGGTTAAAGGTCAGAAGGGCGGCGCCACTACGTTGTCAGTCAACGATCAATTCGACCGCGCATGGCGGCGCATCGGGCTCGCGCTCGACCGCGTCGGCTTTACAGTCGAAGACCGCGACCGCTCGAAGGGCCTTTATTTCGTGCGTTACGTCGACCCGGATGCCGACAACAAAAGCACGCAGCAAAAAGGCGGTTTCCTGTCGAAGTTGAACCCGTTCAGCAAAACCGAGAAGCCGACGTCGAAAGACCAGTTCCGCATCCAGGTGAAGGATGTCAGCACGGCCAGCGAAGTCAGCGTGCTCAACAAGGATGGCGCCGAGGAAAAATCCGATACCGCCAACCGCATTTTGTCGCTGCTGTTCGAGCAGCTGAAGTAATGCCGGCTGGCCCGTCTAAGCGTCACGCCGGCATTCGCCTCCCTAATTACAACCCACCTGCCACCCCCGGGTGGACCGCCTGCTGCCGATGATGCGGTTTGCATCGTTAGGCAGCGGCAGCGAAGGCAACGGGCTGTTGCTTGAAGTTGGCGGCACGCGAATTCTCGCTGATTGCGGATTTTCGCTCGGCGATACGGTGGCGCGGTTGGCGCGCCTGAATGTACCGCCGGACTCGATTAACGCGATTCTCGTCACGCACGAACACGACGATCACGTCGGCGGCGCCGCGCGGCTTTCGCGCAAGTACAATATTCCGGTGTGGCTTACGCACGGCACGCATACGGCGGCCGCCAAGGCGCTCGCAGGCGTGTACGCAGTAAAAATATTCGACTGCCATCACCGCTTTTCGATTGGCGACATCGAGATCGAGCCCTACACGGTGCCGCACGACGCGCGCGAACCGTCGCAGTTTGTATTCAGTGACGGCGCCTGCCGGGTAGGACTATTGACGGATGCGGGCTCGCTCACGCCGCACATGCAGACGGTGCTGTCGGGGCTTGACGCGCTCGTCCTCGAGTGCAATCACGATCTCGACATGTTATGGGGTTGCGCTTATCCCCACCGCCTCAAAGAGCGCATCGCTGGAAAATTCGGGCATCTCGACAACCAGACGGCCGCCGAATTATTAAGGCTCATCGATTGCAGCCGGCTCAAGCATCTGGTGGCGGCGCATCTCAGCAAGCAAAACAACACCGCTGAACTTGCGAGTGCTGCACTGGCGCACGCAATGAATTGTGCGCCGGACTGGATTGGAGTCGCTACGCAGCAGGAGGGCTTCGACTGGCGGCAGATGATCTGAACCGGCAGTCGATTGAGATAATAAAAAAAGCCGGCTATGTCAGCCGGCTTTTTCTTAAGAGCAGCAGATACTAACCAGGCTGCTTCGGATCTTTCTTGGTATCGCCTGAGGGCGCAGCGGGCGCGCTCGTGCCGGGGGCCGTATCGGACTTCATGGCGTCGGCCTTCGGCGCATCGGACTTCATGGCGTCAGGCACCGGGGCCGGCGCGGGTGCCGGCGTGGCGGCAGGTGCCGGCGCCGGGGCTGGTACGACGGGAGCTTTGGCGGGTTTTTCGCCGCAGGCGGTCAGGCCGAGCGCCAGCAATGCGGCAATCAGAATAGAACGGTTCATAATTTTTCCTTTAACTTTTAATAAATATTATTTTGCAGATCGCGCTTTGTCTGACCAGCCCATGTACGGCCAGCCAAGGGCAGAATTGTAGTCTTATTCATCCGTCATTTCCAGAGCAGACTCAAAGCCCGAGGGTCGTCGCCGCTACCGCCGGCGCGGAAGCCTCCCAGATCTCATCGAAGCGCTTGATTAGCAAACTCGTTGCCGCGACGTCGCCGATCGTCGCTTCGCCGCGCACCTCCGCGTAGTGAAAACGGCGCACGAAGCGCGTGTCGTCGGCCACCACGAACGGATCGTAGATGCGGCGTGCCGCGGGCAACGTTTGATGAATGGCAAGCCCATGGCTGAAGCGCTTCAGCAGAATCATCAGACGCGGACAGTCGCGCACGATGTTGGCTGTTTCATGCAGCACGATTTTGACGCAATTGGTGCGGCGCGCGACCAGAAACTGCGCAAGCAACTCGCAGCGCTGGGGCGAATTGAAGCTGCGCCCGATACTTTTGTCGAAAACGCGTACGGTGTGAGTGGCATTCGCGAGCAGTTCATCGAGCGCGGCGTCGTAGGCTGCAACGCCTTCGAGCTTGCGCTCGCCGGGCATGCGATCTGGCGGGACGGTCAGCATGGGCGTGATATTGATGTTTCACTAATTCGCGACAGCGGGTTAGTGCCATTCTCACCCTCTCACTTCGGGGGTCGGGGGATTGAGCGTTCCGACTGTCATCCATTATGAAACGCTCAATAAGTCATCGAGTGGTTCTTGATTTCGCGATGCGCGGAGACGAATTGAATCGCGGACGGCGCGCGGCTGTCAATCGCCAGCTTCGATGTAGCCTGCGCCATACCATTCGTAAAGCACATGGCGCGTTGACGCATTGAGTCGCATGCCGGCAGGCAAGCAACGATCGTCGGCGAGTTGGCCCAACACGTGGCGAGCCGCGGGCGGCGCCATGATGGTTTCGCTGTTGATGAACACCTGAACTCCGGATGTCAGCATGCGCGTGGGTAACGCCAGGCGCACGCCGCGGACATCCAGACGCTTAGCGAATGCCTGCGCCGAAAGGTGACGCGCGCGTTTGAATACGACGCCCGCACGCGGTTCGGTCAGGTATTCGCCGAGGCAGCGCTCGATGTCCGCATCGGTCCAGTGAATCGATTCGAGCATCGTCTTGATCTGACGCAGCATGTTCTTGCCAATAGCAGCGGAATGGCGCTGCGGTTTGAGGCCGGGATCGCGATAAGAGTCGTCGGCCCGTTCCTGGTCGCTTAAAAAATCCAGAA
The DNA here is from genome assembly GCA_025353085.1 of Betaproteobacteria bacterium. GTDB lineage: Bacteria > Pseudomonadota > Gammaproteobacteria > Burkholderiales > SG8-41 > PALSA-1004. The sequence goes on along the minus strand of JANXRI010000290.1, from coordinate 485 downwards.
AGCGGTTGGTCATTTCCCGCCGCCCCGGCGCGCGAAAGCCGACCGACCACGTGATGCACTCATCGATCGCGACACCGTGGTGTGCATAGCGTGGCGGCAGATACAGCACGTCACCGGCGTTGACGATCCATTCGCGTTGCGGGCGAAAGCGCCGCAGTATTTTAAGCGGCGCATCCGCGATGAGGTCCAGGTCGCGTTGAGCGCTAATCTGCCAGCGTCGTTGGCCCGCGCCCTGCACCAGAAATACGTCATAACTGTCGAAATGCGGCCCCACACTGCCGCCCGGCGCTGCATAGCTCGCCATCACATCGTCATGCCGCGCATACGGAATGAAGCTGAACGACTGTTGCAATGCGCGCGCGCGAGGCAGGACAGCGTCGAGTCCGTTGACCAGCAGCGTCCAGTTGCGCGGCGGCAAACGCGCGAGGTCGCGGCGGCGGAACGGTCCGCGCTCTACTTCCCATGACGCGCGCGCGCCGGTCACC
>JANXRI010000144.1 GCA_025353085.1 Betaproteobacteria bacterium | reverse complement strand
CCCGGGATCGGTCTGCACGACGCGCAGCATGACCGGCGTCGGTTATCCGCAATTGTCGGCGGTGATCGAATGCGCCGACGCCGCGCATGGACTGGGCGGTCGCATCTGCGCCGACGGCGGCTGCACGTCGCCGGGAGACGTCGCCAAAGCGTTCGGCGGCGGCGCCGATTTCGTGATGCTCGGCGGCATGCTTGCCGGTCATGACGAATGCGCCGGCGAGATCGTCGAGCAGGGCGGCCAGAAATTCATGCGCTTCTACGGCATGAGCTCGCGTACCGCGATGGAAAAATACGCGGGCGGCGTCGCGCATTACCGCGCGTCGGAAGGCAAGGAAGTGCTGGTGCCCTATCGCGGACCGGTCGCTGGTTCGTTGCAGGATGTGCTCGGCGGCCTGCGCTCGGCCTGCACCTACGTCGGCGCCCGCACGCTCAAAGAGCTGACGAAGCGGACCACCTTCGTGCGCGCGGGAATGCAGGCCAACGAAGTTTTCTCCGGCAACTCGAACGAACGCCAGCCTCCATCCGAATCGGCGTAAAATGTAACCCTCTCTGTCACCCATCGCCACCGGGAAACGTCATGCCGCAAATCGCTTCGTACGACGACGTCAAAGCCACCCGCATCAAGCGCGACCTGCCCAAGGGTCTGGGCTGGCGCACCGATTTTCTGACGCATCCGGAAGGCGTGGACGTGACGGAAGAGCCGATGGGTTTTTTGGTCGAAGGCAATCACGAACGCGTGATCCGTCCGCACTTTCATGAGAACGACCAGTTCCAGGTGGTCATGAGCGGTGGCGGCGTACTGGGGAAACATAAATTGTCGGTGCATGCCGTGCACTTCTCGCGCGCCTACACGCCGTACGGCCCGATCAATTTCGGCGCCGAGGGCTTGGGCTTTCTCACGCTGCGCGCACGCAAGGACCCCGGCGCGCAATACCTGCCGGACGCGCGCGAAAAACTGGTCTCCGTGCCGCAACGCGCACCGTGGCAAATTACGGAAACACCGGATTTCACGCCCACCGGCGACGTAACCGTGCGCCCGTTTAGCGCGATCAAGGACGAGCGCGGCCTCGCTGCTTATTCCATGAGTCTGGCGCCGAACGCCACGGCAACCACGCCCGACCCGTCGCAGAGCGGCGGCCAGCACATCATCGTAACCAAAGGCAGCCTCGCATTTAACGGCCGCGACTACCAGGCAGTGACGGTCGCGTTTGTCAAATCGCATGAAGGCGCGTGGCAAATCACCGCCGGGTCCGCAGGGCTCGAAGCCATCGTCCTCAACTACCCGCGCCGCGAAGCGGTGGCCGCCAATGACGCCACGATTGCAAAAGCGCCGGGCTACCGCGTGTGGCAGTGCGCGTTGTGCGCGTTCGTCTATGACGAATCCAGAGGCATGCCCGATGAAGGCGTCGCTGCGGGAACGCGCTGGGAAGAAGTGCCTGAGAACTGGACTTGCCCCGATTGCTCGGCGAGCAAGAGCGATTTTCAGATGAGCGTTGTCGGCTGACGCGGTCAAGCAATACCGCTTATTCGCCGCGGCCCAACCGGGAGAAGCGAGCGTCTGCGCATTGAACGTGCGGGCGGCCGGAATGTCCGATGAGGACTTTCTTTAACTACACAGAAAGTTCTCTGTGACACCAGCGCTACACGCCGAACGGACGACTCAAATCGCGCGCCCGAATGCGCAGGTCGATTTGTGCGATCTGCATTTTGAAAACACCTTTGTGCACGAACTTCCCGGCGACCCGGTGGCGGCCAACGTGCCGCGCGCGGTGCGCAATGCCTGCTACACGCGCGTCGATCCGACACCGGTGCCAGCGCCGCGTTTGCTTGGCTGGTCGGATGCAGTCGGCAACACGCTCGGCGTTGCACGTCCAGCGACGATCGCCAGCGCCGCAGTTCAGGTTTTAACGGGCAATCGCGTGCTTCCAGGCATGCGGCCGTACGCGGCGCGCTATGGCGGGCATCAATTCGGCAATTGGGCGGGTCAGCTCGGCGATGGGCG
>JANXRI010000224.1 GCA_025353085.1 Betaproteobacteria bacterium | reverse complement strand
CCAAACAAGACGACGCAGCCGAACGCCGGCGCTGCAATCAAGTGCAGTGCCGGCGGGTATGTCGACGGACCGCTCGGCACACTCGCCGGCGCCAAAAGTTCAAAAGAGTTCGACCAGACCTGTGTCGACCGCGTGACGCCGTGATGACGTTGTAATAGTCTCCTGCTTCAACATACTTAGAATGAAATACAACTCATGACCACGCCTTCGATTCCGACGTTGTCTTCAGCTTCGGGCGCAAAAATTCCGGTGATCGGGTTTGGCACTTCGCAGCTCGGCGACTGCGCTGACATCGTCGCGACCGCGCTGCGCCTGGGCTATCGCCACATCGACACTGCATGGAAGTACGGCAGCGAAAAAGGCGTCGGCCAGGGCATCAAGGCGGCGGGCGTTCCGCGCGAAGAAATCTTTCTCGTCACCAAGGTCTCGCACGAATATCTGAAGGCCGGCGATTTCGCGCGTTCGGTCGACGAGAGCCTGCGCAATTTGCAGGTGGATTACGTCGACATGCTGCACATTCATTGGCCCACCGTTGACAACATTCCGCTGGCTGAGACCGTCGGCGCGCTCGCCAAGGCGAAACGCGACGGTCTCACCCGGCATATCGGCGTCGCCAATTTCAACGTTGCGCTGGTGGAAGAGGCGATGCGTCTTTGTCCAGAGCCGCTCGCAACGCTGCAGGCCGAATACCATCCGTATCTCGATCAGTCGCGCGTACTCGAGTTTTGCCAGCGCGTGGGCCTGGTGTTTACGGCGTACTGTCCGCTCGGACGCGGCAAGCTTTTCAAAGATCCGGTCATGGCCGAAATCGCGCGCGCCAAAGGCAGGACCATCGCGCAGGTTGCGCTGCGCTGGCAAATTCAACAGGGCAACATCGCGCCGATCCCGCGTTCATCCGATGCCGCGCATATGGTCGAGAGTCTGGCTGTCTTCGACTTCGCGCTCACTGACGACGAGATGCGGCGCATTCACGGCCTCGCCCGCCCCGACGGCCGCATCGCGAATCCTGAAGGCCGCGCCCCCGCGTGGGACTGAACGAGTCACTTACTCTCAATTTGTGCAAGTGATCCGGCCGCCGAAACGGTAGCAGTTTCGATTGACGGTGATGGGAGCGGATTGGTAACGGCGCGGTGCATCCGGAAAGGTTTGGCGACGAGATACAGGGGCAGAGTTTTCCTGCGCCTGCTCGGCCTGCTGCCGCGCCTGCCGTTCTGCCTCTTCGATGTCGCGTTGCATCCGGTCGTGTTCGCGCGCCGCCCGGTCGGCCTGTTCGTATGCCAACCCTTGTTGCTGAATTTGCCGGCCCAGTTGCGCTGTTTTTTCGCGCAGGTCTTGATCGATGGCTTGCCGCCGCCGATTAAATTCGCCATAGGAGATTTTCAGGTCATACAATTCCACCGCAGCCGCCATTATCTTGTTCTCGGCATCCATGCTGAACGCCTGCAACGGGGGACGGTAAACTTCATTGCCGAAGCGGCTGTTCGCCTTGAGGCAGTCAGCGCGCGCCGCCGCCCACTTCCCGATGACGGGCCGCTCCGTGTTGTTTGCCAGCGAAGGGTCCGCGAGCATGCGGGGCGCGGTGTTCTTTCCGGCGCCGAGAGCAACTTTGTCCGCGAGAATAGCGAAGCCAGGAACGGCCGCAAGCTTTTCCAGGCAGGCTGCCAGCGATATCTCCTGCGCTGCGCACACAGCGTGCTGCGGTAATAACAGCACCAGCGCTAAAAGCTGCGTTTTTTCCGCCACGAAACGGCGTTGAATCTTCAACAATAACCTCACTCACAGTCTTTGTGCTCTTGACAGCGCATGGTTAGCGAAAACCGGGTGCGCCGGCTACTAAGCGAAGTTTAATGACTGCAGACACACTGAACAATCGAGCGGAGTCCTACAGATGCCTACAGGCGGCAGGCGGCACAGGCCTCCATCCGACGCCTCAAGACTACTTTCACGCCGCCCGGTGCGCCTTCATGAACGAGCGTATTTGCCGCACTGCCGGCGGAATTCGCTCTTTAGGTTCCTTCCACGGAAACAAACTTACCTCTGACTTCGGCGCCAGCATCACGGACTCCGTTGCCACTGCATACGGGTGAGGCGGAATGTCGTCGGGCAGCACGAGTATCGGTGTTTGGCACGCGCGCACGAAATCGCGCGTCACGGTGAAAAGAAGTCGGGGTTGATGCGGTACATTTTGTGTCAGAAATTTATCGACCCTGTCTGGCGTGATCTCTGGCCGGCGCTTGGTGCCCCTCGTCTTGTCATGGCGCTAGTCGCGGCTCAGGTGCCGGACCCACTGCGCGAATGACAGATTGCCCACGCGAAGCAGCGTAATCAATTTCACTTCGTACGCCAGCATACATACAGTGCGCGCGCCGGCGCATATTCTGCGCCGCTGGTAATAGGGCCTTAGCGGAGGTGCGTCATGAAATGGGCAGGCATGTATTTTTTCGGATTTGTCATCCTGATCGGCGGCATTTTCGCCGCGCTTTGGAAACTGGGCATTCTGCAGACCATCGAAACATCCTGGATTGTGATTGGCGTCGTGATCCTGATCGGCCTGGGAATCATGATCGCAGTCTCCAACAGCGGGACCAAGGAAAACATCGAGATCGACCGGAAGTAGCCAACACAGCAGATAGGGCGTCGGCCAGCTTACGTCCCTGACAAGACAAAGCGGGCAGTTAACTTTTCCCGCCAGCGGACACCTTGGTGCCCAAAACATGCCAGCCATGCGCGATTTAGCGCAACCGTTGAGCGATTCAGGTTACTTGCCGCACCGCTTCGCTATCATGGCGTTGCGAACAGATTCCCGCTCGCCTCGCACATTGGCCAATTCGGTTGCCTCGGCCCCGTCGCCTTGCCCGATCCCGATCAAAACCGCCTGAGCATTACTCATTTTGACCCGCCGTTCCTGCGCTGCAACCAATGGGCTTTCACGCCGGGCGATCGAGCCGAGCTCGTCTATTAATTGGGAACAGGTGTACTCTTCATAGTTGGGGGCCGGGCCGTGTGAGCCGGTTATCTGCACCGGAGGCGTCGACATGTTGATGCAACCACTCAACAATACCGATGAAACTACCGCCGCGCGCAACCACCCTGAACGGGTGAGTGACGTGGTCCGGGTCACTTTGCGCGATCGCACGACGGCCGACTCGTTAACTTTGACAGAGGGCGCACTCGCCGCTTTCACGTTAAGTTTCATTGGCCGTAAGAGCGGCCGTAAGATATGCGCTTCTCCCCGCGAAGCGCCCTCGCCCGCTAATGCCCGCTAATTTTTGTGCGGGCCCGTGTAGCGAAGAATGTATAAACCTTGCTGGGCACCGCCGGTGACGTACATATAGCCGCGCGTGTCCACGAGTACGTCTTCCATTCGTACATACGGTCCATATTCCTTCAGGTACATTTTCTCGGGTGGCCCCGCCATGAAATGGCCGATCTCGCGCGGCAATCGCGTGTCGGTGACGTCATAGACGCGCAGGCCCGCGTTGAACCACGTCAGGTAGGAGAGATTGCCCTGTTTCTGGACAAGCGGATTGTATTGGAGCTGATTCTGGTTGTGCGGACCAAAGCGGCCGCCCTTGTCGCAGAAGCTTGAATAAGGCGCGCCGGCCGGCGGGATCGGCACCGGATAGCGCGACAGCGCAACAGGCTTGGCGGGATCTGCTACGTCGACGAGGGTCGCATGATCGAGCGGCCCCTTGCAATTGTTAACGACCGCTTCGGAGTTTACGTAGGCGAGCTTGCGGCGGGGTTCGAGCAGGACGGTATGCACGTCGAATCGGTGACGCGGCTCAAATTTGAGCTTGGACACAAGCCTCGGCTTGGCGACGTCACTGATGTCCAGAATGATCATGCCCGCATCGCCATACGCGAGGTAGGCAAGATTTCCATCGACCACGTTGGGACTGTGCAGATTCACGTTGGGATTCTTTTGCGGCGTCTCGCCGCCGGCGATGTGCTGTCCCGGCACCCACCAGCGCCCGGCTTCGACGGGTTTTGCCGGGTTGCTGATGTCGAGTATCACGTAAATATCGCCGTCGTAACCTTTCATGTCCGCCGCCAGGTGCACGTAACGGCCGCCGGTGTATGCATTGCGATGGGTACCCCGGCCGGCCGGATTGTCCGTGTGCCAACGGCCGAGCTCTTTGGGATGGAGCGGATCCTTGACATCAATGAGGATGACGCCGGCCTCGTATGGCTTCTTCGCATCCATCCCGGCGTCTTCGCGATTCGACGGCCTGCCAAGAGCGCCTACCAGGATGCCATCGGCCAGATCGACCTGGTTGGTGCTGGTGTTGGCCGGGCCGGGAATGAATTTCGCTACTTGAGGATTTTTCGGATCGGTGACGTCGATCACGCTCCAGCCCGGAATGTTGTAGTGACCGCCGATGAGATACCAGCGATCGCCCGCGCGCGTCATCGTGATTTTGAAGGCCGGATGCTCGTTTATGAGCGTGTAGCCGACGAGTTCGACATTGCTTGCAGTCCACCCGGCGGGTGGCGTATCCGCGCGGGCGCCGCAAGCAAAGACCATTACGACCGCAGAGGCCATGGCGTAAGCGGCGAAGCGACGGGCAAAGCGCAGGAACAGCTTCATGGAACCTCCTTGGGTATGTTTAAAATACGCGGCGACATTTTTTGCGTCGTAATAAGGGCCGGCCGACCCGCCTTGGGCCGCCGACCCGTTAGCTACTCACCACCGCTTCCGGCACGAGCTTGCCCGGCAACAAATAGCCTTTACGCGCGCGGTGCACAACGTACTTCTGCAGTTCCTGGCCGGCGATGCGCACAGTTTTTTCTTTGCCGGTCTTCGTGATCCCCGCAACGTTCACCGCTTTGCCGTCGGAGAAGCCGACGGCTTTCATCTTCTCCTGATCGTCAAGGCCCATCAGTGTAACGCCGCGTCCGCGCGCGAGTTCTTTCAACTCATTAGCGTCGAACAGCAGCATGCGGCCGCCGCCGGAGAGCGTAACCGCCATTACCGGCTTGTTCGGAATCTGCGCCGGGCGCAGCACTTCGTCGCCCTCTTCGACCGTCATGAACGTTTTGCCGGCGCGCACGCGCGACAGCAGTTCTTCCGACTTGACGATGAAACCATAGCCGCCCGAATTCGCCACGAGATAACGGCGGCCCGGTTGCGCATCGAGCACGTGCGCAAGGCGCGCGCCGGGTGCTAATTCCACCATCGACGTGAACGACACGCCATCGCCTTTGCCGCCGGGGATTTCGGCCGCTTCCACGCTGAACGCGCGGCCGGTCGAATCGAGCATCGCAATCGAATGAATCGAGCGCGTCTCGAACACCGCATACGGTGCATCGCCAGCTTTATACGTAACGCCGGTCAGATCGAGTGCATGGCCCTGGCGCGAGCGCACCCAGCCGTTGCGCGAGACCAGAATCGTGAGCGGCTCGTCGACGACCTGGCGCTCGAACGTCGCGCGGCCGGCCTCTTCGATCACCGTGCGGCGGTCGTCGCCGTAAGCCTTCGCATCGTCGCGGATTTCCTTGATGACGAGCTTCCTCATCTCGGTATCGCTGCCGAGGAGTTCTTTCAGGCTCTTGCGCTCGATCTTCAGGTCTTTCAGCTCATTCTGGATCTTGATGCCTTCGAGACGCGCCAGCTGGCGCAGCCGGATTTCGAGGATGTCTTCAGCCTGGATGTCGGTGAGCTTGAACTGCTTGATCAGCGCGGGCTTGGGCTCGTCCGACTCGCGAATGCACTTGATCACCTTCTCGATATTGAGAAAGACGATGTTGCGGCCTTCGAGGATGTGGATGCGGCGATCAACCTGCCCGAGGCGGAACTTGACGCGGCGCGTGACGGTGGTGACGCGGAAT
>JANXRI010000219.1 GCA_025353085.1 Betaproteobacteria bacterium | reverse complement strand
GAGGCGCCTGCGCTACTTTTAACCGGTTGAGCCCGGCAGTTTTCATACCCGCAGGCGGTGAGCGGGCCACGCCCCCCCCAAAAAAACCGTCTGTTCTGCCGCGGCGGAAAAACTTACCGACGTGAAGGGGTCGGCAGCGGTGCCCAACTACAGGACATTGTCACAAATTGCGCCCTCCTCGGTCTTCCGCTCCGTATACTCTGTACAATGCAATGCAACGCCCGCCTCGGATGAGTTTACCTTGCAGCCTCAGCTTAATACATTGGCAACTTTTCCGATCGTAGGCATCGGCGCGTCCGCTGGCGGGCTCGAGGCCACGAAGCAGTTGTTGGCGGGCTTGCCCGCCGAGCCGGGCATGGCATTTGTTTTGATCCAGCATCTCGACGCAACTCATCCGAGCGAGCTTAAGTACATCCTGTCGCGCGTCACAGCGATGCCGGTGCTCGACGCGCAACACGGCGAGGAAATAAAGCCCAATCACTTTTACGTGGTTCCCTCCGACGTCATGCTGAAAATCGACGGCGGCAAATTTTCCACGACGCCACGCGCGCCCGGCGAACATTCCGAATTTTTAATCGACCGGTTTTTCCGTTCGCTCGCGCAAGATGCGCAGTCGCGCGCAATTGCGGTGGTTTTATCCGGCAGCGGTTCCGACGGCCAGTTGGGCGCCTGCGAAATCAAAGCCGCCGGCGGAGTTGCGCTGGCGCAGACCGAAGAGTCGGCCGGGCATGCGGGCATGCCGCGCGCCGCCGCCGACAGCGGTTGCGTCGATTTTATTCTGCCACCCGCCGAGATCGCCGGCTGCCTCATGCGCCTGTCCAGTCACCCCTACCTCACGTCGGCCGCCGATCCAATCGCGGACGCCGCGGCAAGCGACTACGACGAGGTCGTGAAGTACATGCGCATTGCGACCGGCATCGACTTCAGCCAGGACCGCTCGACCACGATTCTGCGGCGCATCCTGCGCCGGTCCATGCTGGCCAGCCATGAATCGCTTGCCAAATATCTCGAGCAGTTAAAGCAGGACAACGCCGAGGTCAGCGCGCTGCAATTCGATCTGCTCATAACCGTAACGAGTTTTTTCCGCGATGCGCCGATGTTCGATTGCCTGAAGGGCACGGTCATCCCGGCAATCCTCGACGGCAAACCCGCCGACGCGCCGGTGCGGGTATGGGTTGCCGGTTGCTCGACCGGCCAGGAGGCCTATTCGATTGCGATGCTGCTACTGGAAGGGCTCGACGGCCGCCGGCATCATCAACTGCAAGTGTTTGCGACCGACTTAAGCGGCGACGTGATTCTGTCGAAAGCGCGCGGCGGTTTTTATCCTCTCCGCATCGAAAGCGAAGTGTCGGCCGAGCGCCTCCAGCGTTTTTTCGACAAGTCGGACGACGGTTATCGAATCAAAAAACCGGTGCGCGACATGTGCATCTTCACGCAGCAGAACATCACGTCCGATCCGCCGTTTTCGCACCTCGACCTGATTGCGTGCCGCAACGTGCTCATCTATATGTCGCCCGCGCGCCAGCAACGGGTGATTCAGATCTTTCACCACGCGCTGAATGTGCCCGGTTACCTGGTCCTTGGTTCGGCGGAAACTGTCGGCCCGTTCGCTCACCACTTCGAAGTGATCGACCGCGTCGCCAAAATTTATGAAAAAAAATCACTCGGCGCGATCATCCCGCAGGCGCCGGGCTCCCCCTTCTCGCGATGGCGCGGCCCTGCCGGTAGCGTCCTCACGGATCGCGCCCCCGTCATCGGTGATTTTCACGCGGAAGCCGATCGCGTGCTGCTCAGCCGGTATGCGCCGCCCGGCGTGCTGATCGACGGCAATCTGAACGTACTTGAATTCAGAGGCCACACTTCGCATTACCTTGAAATGCCCACCGGCCAGCCGACGACGAGCTTGCTAAAACTGGCGGATGACGGACTGATTCTCGAACTACGCAACGCGCTGGCTGAAACGAAGGCGGTCGAGGGTCCGGTCGCGCGCTACGGTATAACCGTGCGCGTCAGCGGTGTATATCGGAAGGTCGATCTCGAGGTGACACCGATCGCGATGGCGGGCGCGCGCTATCACTGTTACCTCGTGCTGTTTCATGATGCCGCCGACCCGCCACCCGGCGCGCTGCGCGCCACGCACACCGGGCTTATTCGTGATTGCATTTCGTGGGTTGAAAAATGGCGTCCGGCGCCCCTGGCAAGGCTGGCGAACGGCGCTGCCGGCACTGCGGGCATTGAGCGCCTGCAGCAGGAGCATGCAGCGACCAAGGAGTTTTTGCAGTCGCTCCTCGATGAGCGCGAGTCGAGCAACGAAGAATTGCGCGCGGCCAATGAAGAAGTACTGTCCGCCAACGAGGCGCTGCAAAGCACTAACGAGAAACTCGAAACCGCGAAGGAAGAGCTGCAGTCGCTGAATGAAGAGCTCACCACCGTCAACGAGCAATTAAATCACCAGTCCGTAATTTAGTCTACAATTAATGAACGAATGAGCGCGATGCCGGTCAAACATGACATGAAGGTTGACGGTCGCACGCTCGATCACAAGACGCTGGAACAAATTCGCCGCATGGCGTTTCAGCGCGTTCGTGAAGGCGAGAAACCTGCCGATGTCATCGCCTCGTTCGGTTTTTGCCGAACGACGATCTATAAATGGATGAAAGTGGCGGCGGGACGCGGACGCGGCGTGAAGGCGTTGCGCTCCACGCGTGGCACGGGACGCCCACGCAGCCTCACCCCGGCGCAGGAGCGCCAGATATTTCGTTGGATCAATGGCCGCAATCCCCTTCAGTACGGGTTGGACTTCGGACTGTGGACGCGTCAGATCGTTTGCACTCTGATCGCACAGAAGTTCGGCGTGCGTATGGGCGTCACAGCGGTCGGAGCGTTGCTGGCCAAACTCGGGCTCACACCGCAAAAGCCGCTGCAACGCGCCTACCAGCGCGATCCACAGGCCATCGAGCGGTGGCAGCGCGAGAGTTTTCCGGCCATTGCCTCTAAGGCGAAGCGCCAGGGCGCGCAGATATTCTTCTGGGACGAGTCGGGTTTTCGGGCCGACTCGGTACACGGCAAGACGTGGGGCGTTCGCGGCCAGACCCCGGTGGTGCGGCGTCCTGGTCAACGCCAGTCGATCTCGGCCGCCTCGGCGGTCAATGCGCGAGGTGGCTTTTGGTTTCAAACATACAAGGGTGGGCTCAGCGGTGAGTTGTTTGTCACACTGCTCAAGCGAATGATGCGTCATCGCAAAAAGCCCGTGCATCTGATTATCGACAGCTTGCCCGCGCACAAAAAGGCCTTGGTGCGTGACTACGTCAAGTCCACTCATGGTCGACTGGTTCTGCATTTCCTGCCCGGCTACGCGCCCGACCTCAATCCCGACGAGTTGGTATGGAGCCACCTCAAGCGCACCGGCACGGCACGACGACCGCTGCAGGCAGGTGAACGCCTGGACGAGCGCATCGATGCCGAACTGGCCGCCGT
>JANXRI010000131.1 GCA_025353085.1 Betaproteobacteria bacterium | reverse complement strand
GGTCGAGCGCGCCCCGGTCGATGCCGCAAAATCGCCGGAGCCGAAGCACATCGCTTCCAGGCGCCTGCTTGATTGCGCGATCGCTTCAACGTTGCACAGACCGAGTGCGGTTTCGATCATGATCTCGAAGCCGGTGCGCTTCTCGCGTTTACACGCCTGCTCGATCTGCGTGACGAGAACGTCGATCGCGTACACGTCCGCGGGCACGCCAACTTTGGGCAGAAACAAAAGGTCAAGTCGCGGACATGCTTCGACGACCTCGATCACATCGCGGTACGTGTACTGAGTGTCGAGGCCGTTAATGCGCACGCTGACCGTCTTGGCGCCCCAATCGATATCATTGAGTGCGGCAACCACATTGCGGCGCGCGCGCGGTTTGTCATCAGGCGCTACCGAATCCTCCAGATCGAGGAACACCACGTCAGCCGACGAGCGGCTTGCCTTGTCGATCATTTTCGGATTCGATGCGGGTACTGCGAGTTCGGTGCGATGCAGACGCGGCGTGACAGGTTCGAATGACGTCAGACTCATGACAGACCTTTTCCTTGTTTTGAGCGTAATACAGTCCGGTAATTTTTAATGGCGCACCCTGGTGTTATTCGGCGCTGAATTCTTATTCGATAATTTGTCCCGCTGCCCTCTCAAGCACGCGGATGAGCACTGAAAAATCCGCATTGCCCTCGCCGGCGCCCATCAGCGCGTTGATTTGCTGCTTGACCACCGCAGCGGCGGGCAACGGCAAACCGGCCTCCTGCGCGAGATCAAGCACGATGCCGAGATCTTTATGATAGAGGCGCGTATCGATACCGCTGCCAAACTCGCGGCCGACCATGCGCTTGCCAAAGAGCTCAAGCACCCGGCTCGCCGCGACGCCGCCCATCAACGCTTCGTGCACGCGCGCGGGATCGATCCCGCAACTGCGCGCGAGCGCCAGCGCCTCGGCGGCGGCCTGCGCGGTCACGGTGAGCGCGAGCTGATTGCACGCCTTGGTGATCTGGCCCGCGCCATGTTCACCCATATGCAAAATGGTTTTGCCAAGGCAGGCGAACAACGGTTTCACTTTTTCGAATACTTGCTGCCGGCCGCCCGCCATGATCGAAAGCGTAGCGCCTTGCGCACCGGCTGGGCCGCCCGAAACCGGCGCGTCAATATGGTCGATGCCGCGTGCTTCGAGTGCCGCGGCGATCCGGCGTGTCGCGAGCGGCGAAATCGTCGCCATGTCGATGACCACGCAACCGGCGCGCGCGCCTTCTATGAGCCCGTCGGCGCCGAGCGCCACCGCTTCACTGTCGGCCGACGCAGTTACGAGCGAAAACACGACGTCAGCGGCGCGCGCGACCTCGGCCGGATTCGGTGCGGTGCGCGCGCCGGCCGCCACCAGCGGCTCAAGCGCCTGAGGTCGCCTCGCGTAAACCATCATTGCATATCCGGCCTTCATCAGGTTGAGCGCCATCGGCCGGCCCATAACGCCAAGTCCGATGAAGCCAAGCTTGAGGGCAGCGGTCATATTTTGCACTCGGTGCGTTGCACTGCTTTGACGTTCGGATCCCACCAGCGCCCGATCGCTGCACGCACGTCGCCAAGCGTCGCGAAAGTAAGCGGTGCTGTTCTCGCAACCGAATCGAACACGGTATTACCGCCCACGAGCTCGGTTAACATGTCGACGCGATGCACGCGCCAGCCGGCGAGATTAAGTGAGTTGTCGAGCGCCCGCACCCGGGTTTGCGCGCTCCACAGGCCGGCAAGTTTGAGTTCCACCCTCGGATGCGGCGGATCGTCGCCCGCATAGTTCACCAAGAAATCGTAGCGCACGTCCGATCCCGAGCGCCGTGCCATGCCACGCGCCTGCCACGGCGCACCGATGTCTTTGCGCGCACTGTGACCTTTGCGTAGCCGCAGGGTGGTTTTTTCGTCGCCGATATCGATCGCAGTGTCACTTCCGTCGCGCGGCAAGCCTTCGGGCATCGCGCGCGCAAGCAGACGCAAAACCAACTGCAAATGCAATACCGGCTCATCGAGTTCCCGCAGCTCGTGTCGCGACGTGGGCACGAAGTCTTTAAACAGTATCGCCTGGTCCGCGCATATCGACAGCACAGTACCGCTGACTTTGTCACTGCCGCGGCGTTCGTTTTTGATAAGGCGGACGTCGCCATTGTCAGCGCGGTCGAATTGCCACTCAGCGATAAGTCCGCCGCCTGCGTTGGTCGCCGTCAACTCGATATGCCCGGCGCTGAGCCACACGTCGGCAGGTTTCGGAGTTTGCGCACTCGTGCCGAATGCGACGAGCGCGAGTAACAAAAACAGGGCTTTTTTTGGCATGGTTTCCTTTTCTTCTGTCACTGCATGTTACCGGCTGACTTTTGCGCGCGCCGGGTTAGCACGACGAACGGTTCCCGCACCGCGATCAACGGATCAAGCCGAGCGCCAGCGTCAATGGCAGGCTGAACCAGAACAGGATTGTAGTCCAGCCGATCAACAGCGCCGCCGAGGCGCCGTCAAGCTTGAAGCGGTCGGCCATGATCAGCGTCGTCATCATGGCAGGCGTCGTCGCCTCGAGCATGGCGGCGTATTGCGCTTCGCCCAGCGGCGGGAATAACAAGCGCGCCACGCCCGCGACGACCAGCGGCGCAAACAGCAGTTTAACGCCGGCCGCCGCGAGAATCTCCGGACGCGGCGTTAAATTGCGCCACGGAATCGTCATACCCAGCACGAACAACGTCACCGGTATGGTCGCCTGCCCTATCATGTGCGCCGCTGCGATGAGCGGCTTGTATGCGAGGTCGAGCGCTTGCAGGATCAGGCTGAGCGCAAACGCCCATAACGGCGGCAATGACGCAAGGATTCGCCCCAGCGATGGATACGACACGGGTTTTTCGTGCGAACCAAGCCGCGTCGCAATCCACACGCCGAGACTCCAGATGAACGGCATCGTCATCAGCATGTCGTTGAAGACGGCGTAGCGCACCGCGTCGCGACCGAAGAAAAACATCACCACCGGCGCGCCGATATTGAAAGTGTTGCCGAACATGCCGCCCAACATCAGCACTGCGCGCGTCGGATCGTTGAGCCGGCGCCCAAACGGCGTCCGGTAAAGCAGCCCGTAGAGCAGCGCGCCCGAGGTCAGCGTGCCGATTCCAACGAGCAAAGGCACCGACAGCAGGTTTCCCGTGATCGGCGTATTGGCGACGACCGCAAACAATATGCAGGGATAGAAAACATACAGCACGAGGCGGTTCAACTGCGTGCGCATTGCTTCGACCGGCGTGTCGCGAAAAATCAGCGGCCATACGGCGCCGGCGGCCACCAGCAATGCCAGCGGCAGCATGACCTCGATCATGAGGTTAAAGAGTTGAGTCATACGGATTTAGCCGGCCGCGCGGACAAACTACCGCCGTCACGCGACACGAAAAATGTCAAAAGCCTCGACGCAAAGGACGCGAAGGAAAACCTAAAAAGCAAAACCGAATAAAAAATACGTCAAAGAAATGATTTTTTTGAGTCTCGATTTTGATTTCCTTTGCGTCCTTCGCGTCCTTCGCGGTTAAGCTTTGTTTTTTGCTTCGGTGTTAAGCAGATTCGGTGGCGTGCTGCCCGTCAATGCGGCCACCGCGTTGTTGGCGGCGGTCATCGCCATTGCGCGGCGGGTCGCCTCAGTTGAACTGCCGACGTGCGGCGCCAACACCACGTTTTTTAGCTCGAGAAAATCCGGATTGAGCTGCGGCTCGTTCTCGAACACGTCGAGCCCGGCCGCGCGAATCGTGCCGTTCTTGAGTGCGTCGATCAGCGCGGCATCGTCGATCACGCCGCCGCGCGTTGAGTTGATGAGGATTGCGGTCGGTTTCATCTGTTTTAATTCCGCGGCGCCGATGTAATGATGGGTCGCGGGAGAATAAGGAATCTGCAGCACGACGAAATCGGATTGCGCGAGCAACTGCTCCTTCGTCACGTATTCGGCGTTGAGCCATTTCTCGACATCGGCCGGCCACCGGTTGCGGTTTTGATAAAGCACGCGCATTTTGAAACCGCCGGCGCGGCGCGCAATCTGTTGCCCGATACGGCCCATGCCGATGATGCCGAGGGTCGCGTGATGAACGTCGACACCAAGCAACTGCTTTAAATGCCAGCCCTGCCATTGGCCGGCGCGGATATAAGCCTCCGCTTCAGTGAGGCGCCGCGCGGCTGCCAGCATCAGCGTGAATGCGAGATCGGCAGTACTGTCGTCAAGCACGCCCGGCGTATTCGTTACCATCACGCCGCGCGCGGTGCACGCGGGCACATCGATGTTGTTGTAGCCGACCGCAATATTGGCAACGACTTTCAGGCGCTGGGCTGCAGCGAGCACCGCGGGGTCGATGCGATCCGTCAGGCAGCACACGACGCCGTCCTTGTCCTTTAACCGCTGGGCGAGCGTCGCCGCATCGAACGGCTTGTCGGTCTGGTTGGATTCAACGTCGCAATGATCGTTTAAATACGCGAGCGTTTCGTCGAAGACTTCACGCGTGACAAGAATTTTCGGTTTCATCGCGGACCTTGTTGACTACGCCGCGCGTGCGCGCAGACGTTTGAAAAAATGATTATCGCATAGGGTAGGCGGGCAATCGTCAGCCAGCAGCGGCGCGCCACACGTTGCGGCAGCGCGTTTCGGTGAGCCGGCAAGCCGCAATAATGCCGATCAACGACCACGCGACCAGCACGGCAATACCGAGCCGGTAAGCTTGCGCGCTGCCGCCGGCCACCAGAAACGCGCCGCTGTCCACGACCCAACCAACCAGCGGTTGCAGCACTCCCGAGGCGACGAAGCCGCCGATGTTCGCGATGGCGATTGCCATGCCGGCCGACTGCGGCGGATTGACTTCCTTCGCGATTGACCACGTCAATGTAAACCCGGGCACGGCGAGACCGGTGAGTAGCGCCGCGAACATGGCGGCGGTCGTGCTCGGCATTGGCAAGGCGAGCCAGACCAAACCGGTCAACGTATAAGCAATCGCAAACGCAATCACGAGCGGCCGCCGCACGTGCAAGCGATCGGATAACCAACCCATTGCCGGCGCACCGCAAGCGAAGGCGATCAGCGTCAACGCCGTATAGCGGGCCGC
Source organism: Betaproteobacteria bacterium (assembly GCA_025353085.1). Taxonomy (GTDB): domain Bacteria; phylum Pseudomonadota; class Gammaproteobacteria; order Burkholderiales; family SG8-41; genus PALSA-1004. The sequence goes on along the minus strand of JANXRI010000131.1, from coordinate 7,859 downwards.
CTCGACGGGACTCATCCCATGCGCATGAGTGAGAAAGGGCACTGCCCATAAACCGATAAACGTCATATACGAACCGGAGATGCCGACGTTGACCCAGAACGGCGGCCACGTCGCGGGATTCGCCGCGACCTGCGCGAGCGCGCGGCGCCAGTTTCCCGGATGCGCGACGCGCGGTGCTGCCGCACGCGGGGAGTTGCGCACGAAGAACCAGATGGCGACTGCCAATAACAGCGACACCGCGCCTAACGTAATGAAAACGCTGCGCCAGGAAACCACGGTGATCAACCATGCCAGCGGCGCTGTCGCCGCCAGTGCACCGATGATGCCGGAAACATTGGCGGCACCGACCGCGGTGGCGAAGCGCCTTTCGTGAAACCAGTTCGAGTGCAGCTTGAGCGTGCACACAAAGACGCCGGATACGCCGAGACCCGCGAGCGTTCGCGCAATCGCCGCCATCGTGAAGCTCTCGGCGAGCCCGTACGCAATGGACCCGACGCCCGCGATCACCATGCCGATTGTCAGCGTGACCCGCGGGCCGAGCGTATCTGCGAGCACGCCCGCAGGCACTTGCATCACCGCATACACGTAAAAATACGTGGCGCCGAGCGTGCCCAACGCCGCCGCACCGATCGCAAATTCATGCTGCAAATCTGCGGCGATTGCGCCGGTCGACACACGATGAAAAAACGAAATGAAAAAAGCGCAGCAGCCGAGCGCAAACGCACTCCAGCGCCACCAGGCCAGTTGCCGGCCGTGAACGTCGGACTCGTCGGTGCGCATTACGGCGTGGCGCAGAAAAAAACAGAGCAGCGCGCGGCTGCTCTGTCGGGTGTGGCGCAATGCGCGCGGTGCAAGCGGGTCAGCCTCCCGAGCCGTACAAGTAATTCGGCAGCCACAACGTCATGCCAGGCCAGATATACATGAACACCATGCACAGGATCACGATCAGCATATAAGGCATCATGCCCGCAAAGATCTGATTGAGCGTCACGTGCGGCGGCGATACGCCCTTTAGATAAAACGCCGACATTGCCACTGGCGGGCTCAGGAATGCCGCCTGCAGGTTCACGAACACGAGCGTGCCCCAGAGGATCGGATCGATGTTGAAGTGCTTGAGCAGCGGCAAAAAAATCGGCACGAAGATCACAATGATCTCGGTCCATTCGAGCGGCCAGCCCAGCACAAAAATGATCGCCTGCGACAAAATCATGAACTGCACCGGCGACAGATTGAGCGACAACACCCAGTGCTCGACGAGTTGTTGACCGCCCAGGATTGCGAACACGGCGGAGAACAACGCCGACCCGACGAAGAGCCAGCACACCATCGCCGTGGTTTTGGCAGTCAGGAATACCGATTGCTTGACGCGCTCCCAGTCGAGGGTGCGCGCCTGCAGAGCGAGCAGAAAAGCGCCTGCCGCGCCGATCCCCGCCGATTCGGTGGCGGTCGTAATCCCAAACAGAATTACCGCCAGCACCACGAGCGTCAATAGGCCGAGCGGCATGACCGACTCGACCAGCAGCTTCAGAATCTGGAACTGCTCGGCGCGCAAATGCCAATAGTAGTAAATCAACAAGAGCGCGGTGACTGTGACGCACACCCAGAAATAAGTATAAAACTCGGGCGGCGGGCCGCTGGCAGCCGGCGCGGCATTTCCTTCAGAGAGTTCGGGGCTGCCCATTGCCTGCAGACCTTCCGGTTCCTTGCTGGTCGTTTCAGGCTCAATCGCATTCGCCCCCAACTCCTGGGGCGCCTCATCCTTCGGCGGTGAGGCGACTGGCGCAACCGGCGCGGCAACCGCGGGTTCGCTCTTCTTTTCGACCATGCTGACCGCGTGACTCACCGGTTGCGCGTCGGCCTGCTGATGAATAACGACATACCACCAGATCCCCCAGCACGTCACGATTGCGAGCAACAGGGGAAAAAGCGCGGCGAGCAGATTGCGCACGATCGTCACATACGTAAACCGCGCGCCCTCACTGTCGAGCCGCAATGCGCGGGACGGATTAACGGTGGCCGCCAGCAGCGACATCAGCATGTTGCCGGAATACGCCTGCTGCATCCGCGGCACCCACGCAGGGATCGGCACCTGATTCTCGCTGTCGGGTAGGCGCGGCGCGATTTTCGGGCTGATCAGCGCCCAGCCGATGATATAGACAAGATACAGAAACGACAGAAAAAATCCGGGGAACATCGCCGACGCGTACAGCTTGACGACGGACTGGCCCGCGACGGCCGCATAAACGATGATCATTACCGAGGGCGGAATTAAAATGCCCAGCGTGCCGCCGGCAGTGATGACGCCGGCAGCGAGCCGCACATCGTAGCCCGCCTTCAGCATTGGATTGAACGCGATGACGCCCATCAACACGACGACCGCGCCAACGAGGCCGCTGGCAATACCCCAGAACGTACATACGATGAGCGTCGCCACGGCGAGCGACGCAGGCAACCGCCGGAATGCGAGTTGTATGCTGTAAAACATTTTATCGACGAGCGCCCCGCGTTCCATCACGTAGCCCATCAGCACGAACAACGGTATCGACAACAGCGTGTCGTTGGTCATCGCCCCGTAGGTGCGCTCAACCATCAGGTCGAACACACGATTGTCAAGAAATGCCTTGGCAGGATCGTGAAACGCGATGAAGCCGAAAAACATGCCGAGCCCCATTAACGTGAACGCGGTGGGGAAACCCAGCATGATCACGACCACGATCAGGCTGAGCATCAGCAGTCCGAGTGCCGGATCGCTCATTTGCGCTCTCCATTATTGCGGCCGACTTCTTCACGGGCCCTGTCGCCCAAGCCACGCTGGTGGGCTGCCTCATCGATGTCATGCACGCTTTCAATCGCGCGCTTGCGGGATTCATCGTCGACGTAGATGCTTTTCGCAAGCTGTTGCTCGACCACATCGATCTCCTCGGCGTCTTTGAGACGCGCGGGCCATTGACCGGTCCGGATGCACACGACGCAACGCACAATCTCGGCTATTCCCTGCAACATGACGAGTGCGCCGGCGATGGGAATGAACGTCTTGAATTGATAAAGCGGAGGGCCGTCGGCAGTCACGCTCGAATGCTCGCGGATCGCCCACGATGTTCCGGCGAAGTCCCAGCCGGCATAGATAAGCGCCGCGATTCCCGGAATAAAAAACAGCATGTAAAGCACGAGATCGAGGCTTGCCTGCGTACGCGGCTTCATCGAGCCATACAGGAAATCGCCGCGCACATGCCCGTCCTGCGCGAGCGTATAGGCGCCGCACATCATGAATGTCACGCCGTACATCATTGTGGTGATATCAAAAAACCACGACGACGGATCGTTCAGAAAGTAACGCTTGCCCACTTCCGCGCACACGATAAGCATGAGCAGCCCAATCAGCCAAGCGAAAGCCTTGCCGCACCAGGTGCTGACACTGTCGACCCAAAATAGGAACCGCTGAACTTGCATGAAGCCTCCTGCTTGCGCCGTGCCTGGCCACCGCCTACCGCTAAAAAAAACACCCTGCAGCGGCAGGCTGCAGGGTGGCGTCGGATTTTACAGACTGATTAAGCTTTCTTCGAGAAGTAACGCTTCGCCGCGACCCGGAAGTCGATATTGGTATCGTTCTGCCATTTGGTCGCGCGCTCCGCGAACTTGCGCTGCGATGCGATCACTTTCGCGAACATCGGGTTCTCGGCCGATTTTTTCTTGACGATCTCGTCCCATGCCCTCAACTGATCGTTGAGGACCAAATCAGGGGTCTTGTAAAACTTGACCTTGTCCTTCGATTGCAACTCGATATAGTCCTGCGAGTAGCGCTCGATCGCCTTCCATGACATGTCAGCGGACGCGGCCTCGACGGCGTAGCCCAGAATCGCCCTGAGGTCGGCGGGCAGCGCATCGTATTTTTTCTTGTTCCACAGGATTTCGAATTGCTCGCCCGACTGGTGCCAGCTTTGCAGCATGCAAACTTTGGATACGTCGGCGAAACCCAGCGCGCGATCGGAGGACGTGTTGTTGAACTCGGCCGCATCCAGCAGACCGCGATCCATCGCCGGCACGATTTCTGCGCCCGGCAATGCATTCACCGCGGCGCCCAGGCCGGTGAAAATATCGATCGACAATCCGACTGTGCGGAACTTGAGACCTTTGAAATCGGCCGGCTTGGTGATTGGCTTCTTGTACCAGCCGAGCGGTTGCGTCGGCATCGGACCATAGGGAAACGACACGACATCGAGGTTCAGGTTCTTGTAAATTTCATCAAGCAGCGCCTTGCCGCCGCCGTAGTAATGCCATGCCAGCACCATGTTCGCATCCATCCCGAACGCAGGGCCGGAGCCCCAGATGGCCATCGCGGAATTTTTGCCGTACCAGTAAGCAAGCACGCCGTGCCCGCCGTCGAGCGTGCCTTTGCTCACCGCATCGATCAGGTCAAACGCCTTGACGACCGCGCCGGCCGGCAACACGTCGATTTTGAGGCGACCGCCCGACATGTCGTTTACCTTCTTTGCATAGTCGAGCGCGTATTCGTGGAATATATCCTTGGTCGGCCACGTCGACTGCCAACGCATCGTGATCGGCGACTGCGCGACCGAGATCATGGGGAAGCCGGTGATCGCGACACCCGTGGTGGCGGCAGCAGCGCGCGTCAAGAATTTACGGCGGGATATGGCAGGTTTTGCCGGCTCGTCTCTTTTCAAGTCTTTGCTCATGTTTCCTCCTGGGGGGCTCGATAATTTAAATAACCGTTTACTACGTCGAACTTTATTTTTATCAGTGCTTTAGCCTGAACCACGGCGGAGCCTTGCAACAGGCCGCAATGCTATACCGGCCCTAGGGCAAAATCAACAATCATTCGACCGCGGTAGTGTCCGGTTAACATGAGGAGTATCGGCTTGAAAGCCAATATTGACGGGCTTTTCAAGACGACAGAGGGTGTCTCCGACTTGAATCGGAAACAGCCTTTTGCAGTAGCGTTGTGGGTTTTGACAACCCGGAGCCGGTATGTATCTCGGCCAAGACGTTGTTCGCGCAGATTATGGACTTCCTGCTGTGGAAGACCTTCCATCGCATCGTGGATCGTTACGGCGGCGATCGCCGGGTACGAACCCTCAGTTGCGCCGAACAGTTTCGCGTGATGGCCTTCGCGCAGCTTACTTACCGGGAGAGCTTGCGCGATATCGAGGTCTGTTTGGCGGCTCAAGCCGGCAAGCTTTATCACATGGGCTTGGCCTCGCCGGTGGCACGCTCGACGCTGGCCGATGCCAACGAGTTGCGCGACTGGCACATCTACTTCGAATTTGCGCAGCGCGCTGATCGTCAAAGCACGAGCGCTGTAGGCTCGCGACGACTTTGGCGTGGAACTGGCCAACACCGTGTATGCGCTCGATGCCACAACCATCGAACTGTGTCTGTCGATGTTCCCGCGGGCGCCGTTTCGCTCCACCAAGGGAGCAGTGAAGCTGCACACGCTGCTCGATCTGCGCGGCTCGATCCCGACCTTCATCCATATCTCCGATGGCAAGCTGCACGACGTCGATGTTCTGGATCTGCTCATCATCGAGGCCGGTGCCTTCTACATCATGGACCGGGGTTACCTCGACTTCGAGCGGCTCTACGCGCTGGACCAGGCGAAGGGCTTCTTCGTCACGCGTGCCAAGCGTACGCTGCCAAGCACTACCCCGGCCACCTGCGACGAATCCGCTACCGCGACCCCGAAACAGGCAAGACTCTGGTGTTCCTGACCAATCAGTTCGCTCTGCCGGCGCTGACGATCTGCGCGCTCTACAAATGCCGATGGCAGGTGGAGTTGTTCTTCAAATGGATCAAGCAGCATCTGCGCATCAAACGTTTCTACGGCACCTCGGAGAACGCCGTGCGGACGCAAATCTGGATCGCCATCAGCGTCTACGTGCTGGTGGCGATCATCAAGAAGCAACTCAAACTGGATTCGTCCTTGCATACCTTGTTACAGATTTTGTCATTGACGCTCTTCGAAAAATTACCGTTGCAACAAGTGGTTGCCGAAACCGCACCTGAAAAAAATGACATCGTATTTCATAATCAACTGGATCTATTCGAGTTTTAACCGGACACTACTGCACTCATTCACTTAATCACTCAATCGCTCAATCACCCAATCACCGCTTCTCAGGAATCACCGGCAGCACCAGGCACGACGGCGTGTCGCCCCCCGCATAAATCGTATTCTCCGCACCTGCATTGTAATCGCCGTGATAGTGCGTATAAGGCGCGCTGCCGACGCCATCGCGCGGCTGCACGTCGACGCGGATGCAGTGGCCTTTTTTGAATACCATCGACGTCGGCCACACTTCGATCTGGCATTCGACGATCTCGCCTGGCTTCAACCATAACCGCTCATTGTGTGCATGATATGGCCGATACGGCAAAGATCGTACCGGATCGAGCTTGCGATGCGATGCGCGCAACCAGCCTTTGGTCACGCAAGGTACGGGCTGGCCATGCTGGCCGATTTCATTGACATCCGCGCCGTCGGGCCCGATGTTGCGCAGCGTAACGAAAATGTCCATGTCTTCGGACGTGCTGGATACCCACAAATTCATCACGAGGGGCCCCGTCACTTCGGTATTTTTATCCAAAGGCGCGGTCGCGAAAGACACGCCGGAACGTCCTGTATTGCCGTGCGTCGTCGCGAGTGACGAGCCTGACGCCACACCTGCCGTGCCCGCGCCGCTCGCCGAATAGGTAATCTTGCCGGCTTTTTTTGGTGCAGTCGAAGTGAGCGCGCCTTCTACGCCCATCAAATCGCCCGTCGGATCGCGATCGATCTGCAAATACATTTTTGTCCACTGCGTGCGCGCGAGCGGCCACTCGTTTTCAGCACGGAACGCATAGCGCTCGGGACTTCCGCCAGTACGAATTTCGAGCTTGACCGGTGGTTCATTCATGATGCCGGTGTCGTTGCCCTTTAACCAGTGATCGAACCAGCGCAACTGATCCTGGCGGCCTTCCTCCGCATGAAACGGGTGGAAATGGGTGCCGGTGTGAACGCGCAGCTTCTTGTTCTTCGATGCCGCGTTCATGTATCCCTCGGTGTTACCGCGCAAATGCATCGAGAACCCGCCCCAGTTGCCGACGCTGTAAAGCGGCACCTTGATTTGGTCCCAACGCGCGCCAGCGAGGCGCCAGTATTCTGAATCGAGGTCGTTGCGCATATATTTCCACATCATATTGTTGTGGAAAGCGTCGGGGTTATACCCGCGCGGACGGCCCAGAAGATGGTGCGCCGTGTGCGTAAGCCACCAGTTGCCGATGAAGCCCAACGCAAAAATTCCGCCGTGGTACGCCTGGTCGCGATACTGGTCCGCGCGCCCTTCCCACGGCATGATCGCTTTCAACGATGGCGGATTGAGGTTCGCCACGCGCCACTGCGAAGAGGCATGATATGAAATGCCAAGCAAGCCGACGTTCGCCGAGCACCAATCGCGCTTGGCGATCCACTCAATTGCGTCGTAATAATCGAGCGATTCCTGATATGAGCTGGGCTCCGATTCGCCGGGCGACTTTCCCGAGCCGCGCGCATCCACGCGCACGCAGGCGTAACCGCGCGGGCACCACCAGTTTGGATTGACCGTTTCCCAATTCATATACTCATTGGCGTCTTCCTCGAGATCCGCCGGCGGTATCCACAGCTTGTCTTTTTGATAGACGGTCAGGTTCATGATGACGGGGACTTTCTCCGTCGTGTCCGGGCGGAACACGTCCGCATAAAGAAGTGTGCCGTCCCGCATCGGAATCTGCACATCCTTCTCAACGATCAATTTTAAGTCGCGCGGCTGGGATACCTGGGTGGTTGCAGCGGTCATTGTTACTCCGGGGATTGGGGGGATTGGGGG